>DASTLM010000334.1:0-5687 GCA_035714945.1 Dehalococcoidia bacterium
TCCATTGCGTGCATTCATGGTGAGTTCAATTCAACCTGTAGCTTATCTCTTGAGTGTAACATAGGATTTTATCCAGTTGCCGCGATCCAAAAAAACGGAACTATATTGCCCCAAAGTTTCATATTTCGTTCTCAAATACCATCGAGTAATCCGTTCCATTTACAGACTTTTGACAGACTTTTTCCCTTTGGAGACCGGACGTTAAAACTAACGCTGGGCTGGTGCGTCAGGACTGCCAATTATTGAAGCCATCAACGGATTAAAAATGTTCTGCTCCAGAGCCTCGAAATACGGTCCTCCCGAAGCCGTCGCTCCGACCGTGCCATCCAGCGGACCGCCGAATCTAACGGCGATGAGGTCCAGGCTGGGCACGACCAGCATCATTTTGTGGCCGGCGCCGGCGGATACCATCGCGTCGGTCGGCAGAGCAGGCCAGATCCCGTCAAAGTTGGTCCAGGCACCGTGGGCGGTCCCCGGCGTATTCTCGGGTCGTTCCAGGTCGGGAGTCCCGGCATAGTTGAGCATCATCTCGACGGATTCGGGGTCCAGGACCTGCTGGCCTTCCCAGCTCCCCGACTGGAGGAGCAACTGTCCCAATTGAGCCACCGTGCGAGCGGTGTATCTGGCAGATATCCCATGTAGCTGCATCCCGTCCACGTCATAGGTATGTTCATCGCCGATGAGCCAATCGTCATCTGGTATGCCTGATGGTTGCATAATGCGTTCTTTGAGGCGCGCTCGGATGTCCGGCTGAGGAGAGTCCTTGAGGGCGGCGGTCAGAGCGTAATGTAGTGAAAAAATCCCGGTGCTGCTGTACACGTAGTGGGTGCCGGGAGGGTACAGGACTGGAGCCGTCGAATTTGCCAGGGAAAACCGGGCGTCCGGATTGCGGGAAAACTCCCCCTTCCATCCCTCCTGCTCATCGGGGTATTTGACGTTCTCAATACCCGAGGTCAGGGTTATCAGATGTCGGATGGTTATTCCGGACCTCTCGAGATCGTCCTTCCAGGCCGGGATATACTTCCAGGCCGGATCATCCAGTCCAATATATCCATCCTCTACCGCGGTCATTAACACCATGCTGGAATAAAGCAACTTGCCCATCGCTCCCAGGTTGTTCCGCTGGTGTTCAGGTCCCCGGCCGAGTATAGATCTCCGAATCAGATTCTTGACATTCGTGGGAAGGCTATTGGAAGAAGACTTCTCGCTGTACCACTCGTATACCATCTGGCCATTCTTGACCACTAGAAACACCGTAGTATCCCTGGCCTCCAGGTCCTGGCGGAGGGTGTCCAACCGGCCTCCGTCCATACCCTGGCTCTCCGGAGTAGCCTTTTCCCAGTCGTACTCATTGGCCTGGGCCAGGCCAGCCAGGACGGCAAAAGCCAGAACGGCCAACCCGCAAACGGCTACTCCAACAATGGCCAACCCAAACCAAAAAGGAATACGTCGCATATAAATATTTGGACCTCAGCGAATCGGTGTGTTCAATTCAATGGGATGAGCAGTATAGATCTGAGCCCCGCCAATCCCGGGAATCCTATGGCGACGACTGGGCCACCGTGGATGGTGGCTCAGCCAGTATCGGCGGGCGACCTTTTTCGGCATAGAGATAGTGCACTGCCCAGGGCAAGGCGCAAAGCAGTTGGACCGCCCGCTTACCGGCGCTCAACAGCAGGGCCTCTGAGGGAGAAACACCAATGAAGCCAAATAAGACCACGTACAGGCCTTCCTGGACTCCGATACCATCAATGGAAATAGGCATTCGCAGCGCCAGCACCGTCAGAGGAATTATTGCCAGCAACTCCAGCAGGGAGGCATCGATATTGAGCGCCTTTACCACAAAATAGACCATGACTATGGGAATCAATTGCTCGATAAAAGTCCAGCCGAAGTTACGGGCCACCGTCCAGGGCTGGTCCCGATATTCGCCGGACAACACCAGGATATGGTGGAGCTTGGCCACCATCGAGCTGTGGCTGAGCCGGCCGGCCAGTCGCGATATCAGCGTCCTGGCCCCGAAGTACCCCGCTACGATTATCCCGCCGCCGACAGCCGCCGTGGCCATGACCCCCCAGCCTAGCTGGACCAGGGAAGCCCAGCTGTCGCGCAGAACGTAAAAGGCTATGCCGGTGCTGATCAGCACCAGCAGGATAATTGCCCCGAACCCGATGACGCGTTCCATTATCATCGAGGCCAGGACGCCCTGGGTATTCACCCGGTATCGGGCCAGGCAGTAAAGGCGGAATATATCAGCCCCGATGGTTGAAGGCAACACTACCTGGGCCAGGGGACTGACCATATAGGCCCGTAACACGGCGGATAACGGCACCCGTATGTTGACTGCCCGGAGCAGGAGATTCCACTTGTAGGCCATCAGCCAACGGTCGAGGTAGACCAGGCCCGCCGCTGCTACCAGGTACCAGGGATTTGCGTGTATGGCAATGTCGACCAGCTCGCCAAAGTCTACAAACCAGAACAACAGGCCGATGATGCCCAGGCCGATGGCTAACTTGAGAAAAGTCTTCCAGCGATTTCGCCTGGGCGGTTTCGGACCTGACCCATTCAGGATCGGCGCCGGCTCATTCATAATGTCGACCATCTCGTTGCCAATGCCAATTCATCAATATTCGGTGCAATATACCGCTTAACGTTGGAGGGAGGGGACCAGTTCTCGGTCAATGGGACGCGGGTTCTTGACCAGAAAGTTGCCCGCCGCCAGGTAATCCAGGTGGCCCAGTTTGAAAGCCCTGATCGCGTCTCCCGGTGTACAGACAATTGGCTCCTCGTGCATGTTGAAACTGGTATTGATGATGCAGGGCAGACCGGTGAGCTTCTGGTACTCTTCAATAATGCGGTACATGCTGGCGTTGGTCTCCTTATCGACCAGTTGGGGCCGGGCGGTGCCGTCCAGGTGCACCACCGCCGGGCAATTGGTCTTCATCCAGTCGGTGCAGTCAAAAGTTATGGTCATAAACCTGGCGGAACGTTCGCAACCCTTGATGTTTTTATAACACCGACCGGCATCCTTGCTATTGGAAACGGGAGCGAAGGGCATGAACTCATTCCGCACAAGTTTGTGATTGAGCCATTCATTCACCGAAGGATCGGTAGGCTGGTACAGTATCGACCGGTTGCCCAGTGCGCGGGGGCCAAATTCCATCCTGCCATTGAATCTGGCCACCACGTAACCCTCGGCCAAAAGCCGGGCCACCTTGGCCTCAATATCGGGGTGTTGTTCGTATACAAGTTGTTCTGCCTGGAGGGCCGTTTCGATTTCACTGGCGGAGAAATCCGGCCCCAGATAGGCGTCTTCCATCCTGGCAAACCCATGACGGCGTTCCTCAGCCTCCAGGTTCAAACTGGCGGCAAAGGCCGCTCCGGCGGCCAGCCCTCCGTCCCCCATATGGGGAAACACGTAGAGTTCGTCCACTCCCTCAATCTCGGCAATCCGCTGGTTTAGCTTGACATTGGCGAACACACCCCCAGCAACAGCCAACTTGCTCATGCCCGATTGCTGGATCCAGTGCCGGCAGTAGTCGATGCAGACTTCTTCCAGCACCAGCTGGATGCTGGCGGCCAGGTCCTCCTGTTTGTACCCGGCGGGCAGCATACTCTGGATTTTGCTGATCGCCGAGTAGTAATAAACATTTCCTTTGTTGATGATCTGCCCGTTCTTGTAGGCAATCAATTTCCGGAAGGCGTCCGCGTACAACGGCTTACCATAGGCGGCCAGCCCGGTTATCTTCCCTTCATGGCTACCGGCCTTGAAGCCGCTGATATGGGTTACGTAGGAGTAGAAGTTGCCGATGGAATGATAACTGTCGACGTTATTCAGCAGCTCAATATTGCCGCCGGAAACCCGGAGGATGTGAGAGCAGGAACCGTCGCCGCCGCCGTCCAGAGTGATCACCACGGCATCATCAAAACCGCTGCCACCGTAGGCGGAGAGGCCGTGGCATATGTGGTGCGGGTAGAACTCCAGCGGCGCGCTAATGCCCAATTCCTCGGCGACAATCCGCCTTACTCCGCTCTGCCGGTCCCGGGCCATGAAACTCTTCAGACGGTGATAAGCGGCCTGGGAGGGGGAAAACCTTCCCACCACCGTAGCCAGACTGGACCCCAGCCTGATCTGGTACTTCTTCGATCCGGTCTTACCGGTGCCAAACCAGCCATCATTGGCGACCAGCGCCGGGTTGAACCGTTCGACCAGCGCCCCCATGGCAACGTGATCGATGTCCTTTCGGTCGACCCCGCCAAGCCTCAGCACTTCTTCGACTGACTGATGGGGAAAGCCGATAACCATTTTCATACGGCTAAGCCGCTCCTCATTCACCGCCGCCACAATTTTTCCGTCGTTGAGCAGCACTGCTCCGGAATCATCACCGTCGGTAATACCCAGTATTTTCATCTAGGCCAGTCTCCTTTGTTAGCCGATTTCCACCAGAGCCGGGATGGGCCTTTCTGAATTGTACCCTGAGGCATCGGGGAAAAGCATTCCCCTACCAGCCCCTGGTGAAAATCCGGGAGTATTCCCCAGAATATTGCTCATCCAAGCTACCGCTGACGGAACAGCGAGCCGCTCCGCTAAGGTTACTTGCAATTCTAGAGGCTACTAACAGATCCGACTTCAGGGGTGTGATCTGCAGGTCGGTCAGGCGTTGGCCAAATTAAACCCGACGACATTAAATAGGGTACACCCGAAAAGTGGCCAGGCAGGTGAATTTATAGGCTCGACAACGGGTCGAAATGGTGGAGAGAGGCGACAGGCTGGCTGCACCCCTCGAAATCCTCCCGGGAGGCCCCGATCTCCCACCGGATAGGTTGGGGCCACCCGCCACCCGCTGGTCACGGTATGTTGATAGTCACATTATCGAAGGACCGCCCCGGGAAATTCTGGTGATGGAGGGCGTCGGTGAAGAAGCGCACCGTGTTCAGGGAAACATTGGAGTCAAAGGCGATGTTGGACTGAATTACCTGGCCATTGACCGCCACGGAGTAGGTCTTGGTTGTCAGGTTGGCCAC
Source organism: Dehalococcoidia bacterium (assembly GCA_035714945.1). Taxonomy (GTDB): domain Bacteria; phylum Chloroflexota; class Dehalococcoidia; order Lucifugimonadales; family UBA3495; genus Casp-Chloro-G3. The sequence continues at coordinate 5,026 of DASTLM010000334.1, forward strand.
CACCCGGATACGCTGCCCGGGGCCGCTCACTTCGGTCAACAAAGTATCGACATTCCCCTGGCGGAAAGCCAGGGACTCGTGAGCGCCGTTAATACTGGTCCAGACCAGGTTGACGCCGGCCCCGCCGTTCTGGGAAGCGTCGCTCATGCCGCTGCCCAGTTGCATCAGGAGGCGGTAGGTGCCCTCATTCCCGATCCTGGTCCAGTTCAAGTCAAAGTCCCACTGGAGGGTACCGGTAGTTACCTGGGGGAAAGTCCTCTTGACCAGGGGCCGGTTAACCGCATCGGAGGTCTCGCCGAAGAAGAGCTCATTGTTGAAGATGGAAACCGTAGCCCCGGTCTCCTCTGCCTCGGTCCAGCCATTGCCGACCGTCGCGCTATTCGCGCGGTTAAAGTTGTCGCTGAGGAGGAGACCGGCCGGAAAAACGTCAATAGACACGGTAGCACCGGAGAAGACCTGGCCGTCGCTGGCCCGCCAGGTGAAGGAATCGGGGCCGGTGTATCCGGCGTTGGGGGTATAGACCACGGTGGCCGAGTCGGAATTGGGGCTGCCCGCGACGCAGGCTTGGTTGGTCAGGGCACCCAGGGAGCCATGGGCCGGCCCAGTGACGATGCTGAAGACCAGCTGGCACTGTTGGGCGTCGGTAGCGGTGAGGGTCACCG
>DASTLM010000335.1:0-14493 GCA_035714945.1 Dehalococcoidia bacterium
AATGTCACCAATACGACCGATGGCCATGGCGATCAGCACGGCCGGGGCCGCGGTGTCGGCCAGATGTCCAATACCGGGCAAGGGGGCCTTATTGGGTTCTCCAGCAAAGCGAAAGGCCTTGCCCCACAGGCCAACAAACCAGTCCGAGTTACGGACTAATATGTACAGCGCGCCCCCGGCGAACCCGCCCAGGAGGGCCCCAAAAATGGCGATGCCCCCCTGCCACACGTAGATAATGCTCATTGGATTGTATCGATAAAAATTGTCCCAGAAATCGACTATATGAAACACCCGAGCGCCGACGATTCCTCCGATGATGCTCCAGACCGCCACGGATAGGATCGCATCCGAATCCATGCCGTCCCTGGTACCCCAACGGTGTACCAGATAGACCGCCGTCGCAACCGCGACAAAGGTGAGAAGCCCGTGCCAGGACAGAAGGAAGGGGCCAAAACTAACAATGTTCGGATCCATGCCGATTGATATCGTGGCAAATACATCCATTAGCTTGCTCTCTGAATCTGATTACTCGGTTTGATGTCCCTGACACCATTTTTGCTCGATGGCGGCATAGATTCTGATTTCCCATTTATCCTGACGACCTCCCACCAGGGGACCAGGGATTTTACGATGTCTTTACCCTGGGTTGGTCTATTTTCCCTCAGCCGGCCGAGGAATTATAGCATGTACCAGGCAGGCCCTGGCCTTACTGTATTGCAGGACTTTTGCGACTATCTGGTATTCCTCTTCACCGGAAGGCAGGCAGAAGAAGGCTGGGCCTGCGCCGGACAATTGCGGTCGGCTAACCACCCGACTGGCAACTCGTTGGAACAGATCGCTCAGCCCGGGAAAGGCTTGAAAAGCTACGTTTTCGAATACGTTATGTAACATACTGACTTCGAGCTGTCCCCCCATCATGGTTTGCACCAATCGGCGAGTAACGCCGCCATCACTGTAATGAGCGGGAGTTATCCGAGCGTATAACCTTTCAGTCTTGTCTTCGATTGTTTCGTCGGGGCAAACCAAGAGCACCGGCATCTCCGCCAAATCCGGCAAAGGGCTGACCCGTTCCCCCAGACCTTCGGCCAGCGCGGTGCCACCCCGCAAGAAAAAAGGAACATCGGCGCCCAGCTCGGCAGCGATTGCGTCCAACTTCTCCGATGAAAGGCCGGTACCCCACAGCCGATTCAGGGCCAGCAGAGCCGCCGCCGCGTCGCTGCTCCCGCCGCCAAGACCGAATCCCACCGGAATCCGCTTCCTCAGGAATATACGCGCCCTCGGCTCGATTCCGGCTCGTTTGGCCAGCTTGACCGCCGCCTGCCACACCAGGTTCGCGTCACCGTTCAAGGTCGGGTCATCGCATTCGACCCGCAGGCGAACCCCTGGCCCAATGTCCAGCCGGTCGGCCAGATCAATGGTCTGCAGGATGGTCTTGACCTCGTGGTAGCCATCGATTCGACGACCGAGAATTTCCAACGTGAGATTAATCTTGGCGTAGGCTTGAACCCGCAATGGCATCCAGACCCTCCCAGACTCGATAAATCTGCGCCCATTCCTCCATTGACAGGGTCTCCGCCCTCCGGCGCCCATCGATACCCGCTAACTCAAGAAACGAAGTTGTCTCAGTCCTGTCCAAGCCAAGCCCGTGACTCAACGAATTTCTCAGCTGCTTGCGGGGCGCCGAAAATCCAGATCGCACCAGATTGAAGAGGGCTTGGGTATCCTTGACCTTAACTGCTGGGGTTGGCCGGATATCCAGGCGAACCACCGAAGACGAAACTTTTGGCGGCGGCCGGAAAGCGTGGGGAGGCACCTGGCAAATCAACCTGCCGGACGCGTAATACTGAGTCGCCACCGAAAGCAGGCCCATTCCGCCCGGCTTGGCCAGAATACTTTGGGCCACTTCTCTTTGAAGCATTACCACCATTAAAGAGGGCTTTAACTCCCCTTCGAGAAAATGTCGGAGGATCGGGTTGGCGGCGTAATATGGCAGGTTAGCCACCACTTTGTAGGGCGTCTGAGTGCCGATCAAGGCAATTACATCTATGATTCGTGCGTCGCCCGGTACCACCGCCAGGTTAGAGGGGTTATCCAGCCTCTGGGGAAGCGAGGCTGCCAGCTCCTGGTCCAGCTCCAGGGCGATGACCCGGCCAGCCCGCTCCACCAGCCGGCGGGTCAGAAACCCCCGACCCGGCCCGACTTCAACAACGGTATCCCGGGGCGTAAGGTCCGCCGCCGCCACGATCTGGCTGCCGATGTCGGCGTCAGCCAGAAAGTGCTGTCCCAGGGACTTTAGCGGTCGCCTTTGTGTCAGTTTAACGGTGGTCACAGCATCCAGACGAAAAATATACCAGAGACCGTGCCCTCCCATCGACACAGACCCAATCGACGTATCAGGGGCGGCGACTCGGGTCAGGCGCTCCCACGGCACCCGCAGGGTCTCGCTTACCGTTGCTTTCTTCCGAACCTGGCGGGGTTCACAAGCCTGCGCCGCGTGGGACCCAACCTTCAATACCGCCGAACCCTGGCAGCGGCCCATCAGCCTGGCCTCAAAAGAGGAATTCAACCCCGCTATAGCGGATTGCGGGTTCAGGGCACCGCTAGCTCCCCATCTAGCACGGCCTCATCGTCAATGGTAGGGGAGCGAGGATACGGTGTCAAATGCCAGGCGTTCTTCGGCAGGGCTCCCGGTTTATTGTGTGCTTCATTGTTCGGCCTGCTACCCGATGTTAGAATAGTTACTCAGGGGGATTCCAGGGGGATTCCAGGATGATTCATTCCGGGATGTTTCAATGAAAGTGAGAAAAGCGGTCATTCCCGCGGCGGGATTGGGCACCAGGTTCCTGCCCATCACCAAATCGATTCCGAAGGAATTGTTGCCCATCCTGGACCGGCCCATGCTCCAGTACGTTGTCGAGGAAGCCGCCGAAGCCGGTATTGAAGAAGTAATTATCGTTACCTCTCGCGGCAAAGAGTCCATCGCCTCCTATTTTCAGCCAATGCCAGCCTTGGAGCAGCACCTGACTGATTCCGGCTCAATGGACCTGCTGCAAAAAGTCAAGCACGCCACGGGTCTGGCCAAGGTCTCCTTTGTCATTCAGGAGCAGCCTCTGGGCCTGGGACATGCCGTGCTAACTGCCCGGGAGGCGGTGGGGCACGAGCCCTTCGTGGTGATGCTGCCCGACGACATCATAGCCCACTCACCCGGCGCATTGAGCCAGATGTTGGCCGTATCCGACCGGTTTAACGCCGGGGTGGTGGCGGTGGAACCCACCCCCTGGGAGATGGTCCACAATTATGGCGTGGTAGATGCGACCCGACATTTGGACCGAGTCCATCGAATCCACCGCCTGGTGGAGAAACCACCCCGCGAAGAAGCGCCCTCCAACCTGACCGTGGTGGGCCGCTACATTCTGCCCGCCGAGATATTCGAGTGCCTGGAGCGCACGCCGCCCGGGGCCAAGAACGAGATTCAGCTAACTGACGGTATGGCCCTGCTGATGGAAACCCACGCCCTGTACGCCTACGAATTCTTGGGCATCCGCTACGACGGCGGGACTCCCCTGGGTTTGCTGCGGGCGTCGCTGGAGTTGGCGCTGGCGCAGAAAGAAACCCGGGACGCGGTCCGGGCGATGATCAAAGCGCTGCCCAAATTCTAGAATGGCTTTTGCTTCCCGAGTAACTTTTCCGGGCAACTTTTCCGGGCAGCTTTCCCGAGTAGCTTTCCCGGGCAACTTTGCAAACAATAGCAAGGGAGGTACATGCTTGAGATCTTCTTGGCCGTCCACATATTATCGGCGGTGGTATTCGTCGGCAACATCATCACCGCTGCGTACTGGAAGGTCCGGGCCGACCGTTCCGGCAACCTGGAAACCATCGCCCTGACCGCGCAAGGACTCCTGCGGGCCGACTACATATTCACCCTGCCGGGAATTGTCGGCCTGCTGGCCACCGGCATCTTGATGGTCGGGATCACCGGCTGGGGCCGATTTCAAGAACCCTGGCTGTCAATATCCTTCATATTGCTGGTGGTAACCGGCATCATCTGGGCGGCGATACTGCTGCCGCTCCAGCGGCGGATGGTGCGGTTGGCCCAACTGGGCGCGGCCCGCGGTACCCCTGACCCCGCTTATCGCCAGGCCAGCAAAAGGTGGGCCATTTTGGGGGGCATCGGCACATTGCTTCCGGTGGTGATTTTGTTCTTGATGGTGCTCAAGCCAGCTATCTGAGCGATCTGGGTACGGTCGGCCAGGGAGAGAATCTATTCCGGGAGAGAATCTATTGACCGCTCAGCGAGAAACGTATCTGGAAAAGGTTCGCAGCATCCGAAACCAGATGCTGGCGGTCCTGGACGGTATGGACTACTGCCTTGACTGGAAGCCCGATGCCGCGTCATGGTCGGTTCGAGAAGTGGTCTATCACCTGGTGGATACTCCCGATGGTGGACTGCATACCCTGATCTCAGGAATCCTCTCCGGTCAGACCAGGGAGTTTGACCTGACGCCGGACTTGAACCACATGAATCCGGAGCGCCAGACCTTCGATATGAGTCAAGTACGGCGGGACATCGCTCAGGTATTGGACGGTCTGGAAGCCGCGGTCTCAGCCGCTGACGATGAGGCGCTAACCACCGTAACGGTGTTGGCCCACCGGAAAGCCAGAGGAGTAGATGAGGAATGTACCCCCCAGATACTTCTGGAGGGCTTGTTTGCCCGTCATTGGCAAGGTCATGGCGATCAACTTCGTGAGTTGCGAGAGACCTTGGGCATTTAACTGATGGGGCGGTCGCCAGGTCCGCTACTTGTCCTCGCCAATTCCCAACAGACTCAAGAAGGCTTCCTGGGGGACTTCCACCCGTCCGATGCTCTTCATCCGCTTTTTGCCTTCCTTCTGCTTTTCCAGCAGTTTACGCTTGCGGGATATGTCGCCGCCGTAACACTTGGCCAGCACGTCTTTGCGCATCGCCCGCACCGTCTCTCGGGCCACCACCCGACTGCCGATGGCTGCCTGTATTGGGACTTCAAAAAGCTGCCTGGGAATGGTCATGTGCAGTTTCTGCACCACCGCCTTGCCCAACGCCACCGCCTGGTCCCGGTGCACGATCATTGAAAGGGCCTCAACGGGCAGGTGATTGACCAGAACGTCAATCTTCACCAGCGGGGCAGCCTGGTAGCCGATGAAGTTGTAGTCCAGCGATGCGTAGCCCTGGGTCCGGGACTTTAGCTGATTGAAGAAGTCGGCCAGCAATTCAGCCAGGGGCATGGTGTACTCCATCATCACCCTGGACTGGTCAGTATTCGATTCGGCACCGTCATTGCCACCAATTCCCTGAATGTATTCAACTCGCCGGTACTCGGAACGGCGAGAATGCATCAGCTCCATAATTACGCCAACGTAGCGGCTGGGGGCCACGATGGTCAGATTCAGCATCGGCTCCTGAATCTGCTGCACCTCGTTGGGGGAGGGGAGCATCGACGGGTTATTCACGAGGATGGTTTCTCCGTTGGTCAGAACCACCTGATAGGCCACACTGGGGGCAGTGACAATCAGGTCAAGGTCATATTCTCGTTCCAATCGCTCCTGAACGATCTCCAGGTGCATCAGACCCAGGAACCCACAACGAAACCCGAATCCCAACGCGGTACTGCTATCCGGTTGGGTGGATAATGACGCATCATTAAGCCGGAGTTTTTCCAGGGCCGCCCGTAGATTGTTGTAAGCCTCTCCATCGGCGGGGTATAACCCGGCGAACACCATCGGCTTCAACTGTACGTAACCCGGCAAGGGATCACTGGCCGGCTGGGCGTAGCTGGTCAAAGTATCACCAACGGCACACTCCAGCACATCTTTGAACCCGGTGGCAATGTAGCCCACCTGACCGCTATACAGCACGTCCACCGGCTGTGGGGCAGGCGCAAATATGCCAAGCTCCACGATCTCAGCCACCTTACCCGATGACATGACCAATATGCGGTCATTCTTGGACACGTTGCCATCTTCCATGCGCACATATGCGATGATGCCCTTGTAAGAGTTATAGATGGAATCGAACACCAGGGCCCGCAACGGCGCTTCCGGAATGCCCCGGGGCGGCGGCACTCTTTTCACCACCGCATCCAGAATCTCCCTGGCGCCAATACCAGTCTTGGCGGAAACGAACAGGACCTCGTGAGGCTTGAAGCCAAAGACCTGCTGTAATTCGGCCGCCACCCGTTCCGGCTCAGCTTGCGGCAAGTCGACTTTGTTGATTACCGGGATCAGTTCCAGGTCATACTCCATCGCCAGCAGAGTATTGGCGATGGTCTGGGCCTCGATTCCCTGGCTGGCGTCCACCACCAGCAAAGCGCCTTCACACGCGGCCAGGGCCCGGGAAACCTCGTAGCTGAAGTCCACGTGTCCGGGGGTGTCGATCAGATTCAACTGGTATTGCTGACCATCATCCGCAGTGTGGTGCATGGTCACCGCTTTTCCCTTGATGGTTATGCCACGCTCACGCTCCAGGTCCATCTGATCCAGGAACTGGGCCTTCATCTCCTGAGGCCGGACAGTTCCGGTGATCTCCAGAAAGCGGTCAGCCAGGGTGGACTTACCGTGGTCGATATGGGCGATGATGCAAAAGTTGCGAATTGAATTAGGGTTCATATCGAGTTAATGGTATCATGGCGGCCTACCCCCCACAAGGATACCTCCGCAAAGCGCAAGATGGGGAGCATTCCTCCCGGGAGTTTTCCCCCGCTACTGATACGTCAAAAAAGAGGCCACCCGGTTGGTGGCCTCGGCTCAGTCTCAAACCCGAATATCCGAGTCAGTAATTGCCGTATCCGGGCACTCTGATGCACGCCGCCCAGTGCCCAGGCTCCACTTCCCGCATGTCGGGGATCACCCGGGAACAATCGTCGATGGCCACCGGGCACCTGGGATGGAACACGCAACCACTGGGAGGGTTCAACGGGCTGGGCACCTCACCGGTCAAAATGATCCGCTCGCGCTGCGCATCGATCACCGGGTCGGGAATTGGCACGGCCGATAGCAGCGCCTTGGTATAGGGATGCAACGGGTTCCGGTAAATATCGACCCGGTCAGCGATTTCAACCATTCTTCCCAGATACATCACGGCCACCCGGTCACTGATGTGCCTTACCACCGATAAGTCGTGGGCAATGAAGAGATAAGTAAGGTTGTACCGCTCCTGCAGGTCCTCCAACAGGTTAATAACCTGAGCCTGAATTGAGACGTCCAGGGCCGATACCGGCTCGTCACAAATTATTATCTTGGGGTCCACCGACAAGGCACGGGCTACTCCAATGCGCTGGCGCTGTCCACCACTGAACTCGTGAGGAAATCGGTCAGCCATGTAGGGATTGAGACCCACATTCTGAAGGAGTTCGCCCACCCGATCCCGGTACTCCGCTTTGCTCTTGACCAGGCCGTGAACGATCAAGGGTTCGCCCACGATATTGCCCGCAGTCATGCGCGGGTTGAGGGAGCTGAAGGGGTCCTGGAATATCACCTGCATCTGGCGGCGCATTTGCCGCATTTGCCGGGAGGGCAAGCCAACCAATTCTTGCCCATCGAACATTATGCTGCCCTCGGTGGGCTTGTATAGCTGCAATATGCAGCGGCCGGTGGTAGTTTTGCCGCAGCCACTCTCTCCGACCAGGCCCAGAGTCTCGCCCCTCCGGATATAGAAGCTAACGTCATCCACTGCTTTTATTTGCGCCACCGCCCGCTGGAAAATCAGCCCGGAGGTCACTGGGAAGTACTTCTTGAGGTGATTCACCTCAATGAGGATGTCCTCACCTCGACTTGAGAGGTTATGTTGTGTCGTTGAAGGCATGGTGGTCATTTCTGGTTACTCTCCACTGGCCCGATTGTCTTCGCCAGACGCGGCTGAGACTCTGCTGGCCCCTTTGGTGGGCGCATCAATGTCAGTCAGATCCTTGAGAAAGTCCAAGGTAGAAGGCCCCAGCTGATCCGCCTGCCAGCAAGCAGACAGGTGCCCGTTACCCACTTGCATCAGTGGCGGCGCCTCCGTCGCACACTTATCCACTGCCCATCGGCACCTGGCGCGAAAGGAGCATCCCGGAGGCAGGTTGACCAGGTCGGGCGGCTGGCCCTCAATGGGGTCTAACTTGGCCCGGCGGGGGAGGTCCAACCTGGGCACTGATTTGAGCAAGCCCACAGTGTAAGGATGCCTGGGATTCCGATAAATCTCTTTAGCGTCCCCCCTTTCAATTATCTTGCCCGCATACATGATGTTCATGCGGTCGGCGTAGCGGGCCACCACACCCAGGTTATGGGTGATAACAATAAGCGCCACTCCGAACTCGTTGGTGAGACCCTTCATTAACTCCAGTATTTGGGCCTGAATGGTAACGTCCAACGCTGTGGTCGGCTCGTCGGCGATAATCAGCTTGGGATTGCAACTGAGGGCCATGGCAATCATTACCCTCTGCCGCATTCCACCGCTGAATTGGTGAGGATACTGACGCACCCGACGCTCCGGGTCGGGTATTCCCACCCGGTCCAGCAGGTTTGCCGACTCCCGATTAGCTTCGTCCTTACTCATACCCTTGTGCAATTGAAGGGTCTCGCTGAGCTGCTTCTCAACGGTCAATACCGGGTTCAAAGACGTCATTGGCTCTTGAAAGACCATCGACATTTTAGCGCCTCGGATACGGCGCATCTCATCCATGTCGATCTTCAGGATGTCTTCACCCTCAAAAAGTATCTCACCGTTGGTGATTTTACCCGGAGGATCGGGAATCAGGCGCATCAAGGACAACGCGCTGACACTCTTGCCGCAGCCGCTTTCCCCGACCAGCCCCAGTGTCTCCCCTTCATCAACCTCATAGGTGATGCCGTCGACCGCCTTTACGACGCCCTCAAAGGTGTAGAACGAAGTCTTCAGGTCTCTTACTTCAAGCAGTGTAGCCACTTAACCTCCTAACCCGATGGGACTTGGCATGAGCTCGCCAATGATCACAGAATCCAATGGGAGTCCTACATAAACCGGGTTACCGTTCCCCAGATGGTGGGGAAGGGGAGACTCGAACTCCCACGCCTTGCGGCACATGATCCTAAATCATGCTCGTCTACCAGTTCCGACACTTCCCCGGGATGTGGGGATTAACAAAACCAACTCCAATGGTGACCCGCCTCGGGATCGAACCGAGAACCTACGGATTAAGAGTCCGTTGCTCTAGCCAGTTGAGCTAGCGGGCCAGACACGCTATTCGTTGCGGCAATTCAGACTATCAACATACCCGCTAGTTGTCAACACAGCCTGGCCATCTGATCAGGGCAATCGCATCTTACCTCGTAGAGTGTCCCCCGTCACACCGGCGGAAGCCGGTGTCTAGTTAAATTCCCCTGGGTTCCGGCTTCCGCCGGAAGGACGGTATGGCTCAGACCTCACGGGGCTTGCTAGCGCATAGTCCCAGGGGCGCAATCAGAAACAATGTCCGGGTGAATCTCCGCCAGATGGTCACCAAACCAACCCAACCCTCAGACACCGTGGTCCAACCGGTCGATTAAAGCTTGCGGAAGTCCAGCCTTGGTCATCTTCTGCTGAGTCGCGGTAATTTCGTAGTCCACCCGGTGACGTTCGATCGTTGCCTCGCGATCATCATATATTGCAAAGCTAGGTCTGGGATCCCGGTCTCTGGGTTGGCCAACCCCACCGGGGTTGATGATCCACCGCTCGGTGCCCAGTTGAATCACTTCAGCTTCAGTGAACTGGACGAAGGCCGGCGACCCCCGGTTTTCTCGACATATAAAAGGCAGGTGGGAATGCCCCACCAGGCAGAACTGGGTCTCCAACAAATTCAGGGTGGCCAGCGCCGATTCTCGGTCCAGTAGATACTCCCAGACCGGAGCACGCAGGCTGCCATGCACCAGCGTAAACGGCACGCAGGTAGCAATCAGTGGCAAGTTGTCCAGAAAGGCAATCTCCTCAAGGGATAGCTGCGCCGCAGTCCAGCGGGCGGCAGTGGCAGCAGGGTTGTTGAATTGCCCTGGATCCATTCTGCCGATGGCCGCATGGTCATGGTTGCCGGCCACCGCCAACAGATCGTATTCTCGCAAGAGGGCCAAGCAGGCTTTTGGGTCGGGGCCGTAGCCCACCAGGTCTCCCAAACACCAGATAGACTGGAAACCGCCTCGGCGAGCTGCATCCCCCAAAACAGCCTGCAATGCTTCCAGATTAGCGTGAACATCCGATAGAATTAAAGCGCGCATTCATTTCGCCCGAGAGGGATTTGGGACCGTTATTCGCTGCACCGACCGGTGTCCCGTCCCTATTCTATCGGCGGTGGGCAATTGACCACAAGCCAAATCCTGACCCGCTATGGACTGGGGATGCCCGGCAGGCAGGTCAAATCAGCTGGTCTCGCACTGTCACCCAAAATGTTAGAATAGGGCATAAATTAGTTAGGGAGTTGAGCTATGTCGGGAACCCTGCAGATCGCCCGCCTGTTTGGAATAGACATCAAGCTGCACTTTTCCTGGGTTTTCATTTTTCTGCTGGTCGCCTGGTCTCTGGCCCGCTCCTATTTGCCCCAGAACTACCCGGGCTGGAGCGCCGACCTGTACTGGGTGGTCGGCATCCTGGGCAGCATCTCGCTATTCGCCTGTGTGCTGATTCACGAACTCAGCCATTCGCTGGTGGCCATCTCCCGGGGATATCGCGTCAGTGGGATCACCCTCTTCTTTTTGGGTGGCGTTTCCGAAATTGCGGAGGAAGCCGCCGAGGCTGGCGAAGAGTTCTGGATCGCGGTGGTTGGTCCCTTGGCCAGCCTGGCGCTAGCCGCCATTTTCGGGCTGCTATTGCTTTTAGGATTCGGGACCACCTCCCCAGTTGGGGCACTGGTCCAGTATTTAGCCTTCATCAACCTGGTCCTGGCCCTGTTCAATCTGGTACCGGCGTATCCTCTGGATGGCGGCAGGGTCTTGAAATCCCTGGTCTGGAAAACCACCGGCAACATCAAAAAGGCGAACGCCGTTGCTTCGATCACCGGTTCGGTACTGGGGTTCGTTTTCATTGGGGTGGGCATACTGATTGCCTTCCGGACTGGCAGCTTCATTAGCGGCCTGTGGCTGGTGTTTATTGGCTGGTTCATCCAGTCAACGGCGTCGTCCATCCGCCGGGAGCAAGCCGTCCACAGCGCCCTGTCCGGCAGGCGGGTTGCCGATACCATGGACCAGGGTCTGCCCAGGGTGGAACCGGGCACCACGGTGCAGGAGCTTTTGGACCGGTTCATCACCCGAGAGTTTCAGCGCGCCTATCTGGTCTATCTGGGCGATTCCTTTCAGGGTCTGGTCAGTGTGTCCGACGTGATCAAGGTCTCGCCCCAGGATCGTCCCTCCCGGTACGTCGCGGAAATCATGACCAAGGCTTCCGACGTAGCCAGTATCAGCCCATCGGATTCCCTGGAGGCCGCACTGCAAATACTGGCCAGCAGAGACGTGAACCAACTGGTGGTGATGGAGAATGGAGCGCCCCTCGGTCTGCTTACTCGGAGAGACGTTTTGAGAGTTATGGAAATCTCCCAGATATTGGGTAACCCCCGGAGTAACCTGTAGATGCCATTGGCCAATTCACCTGGGGCCGGTTCACCTGAATGGCAGGGGCCCCAGCAGTACGGTCGCCGAATATTTTTCAGGTCATTGCATTATTGATTTTGCCTCGCACCGACCAAGGGCGGTCGAGGGGGGCCTGATGGCTGGGACAGAACATGCCTGATCGCAAGCAAGTCACCATCTACACCGACGGCTCCTGCCTTAACAACCCGGGGCCGGGCGGATATGGGGCGGTGTTGCTGTTCGACCCACATCGACGGGAAGTCTCCGGCGGATTCCGGTTGACCACCAACAACCGCATGGAGATGATGGCGGTGATCGCCGCATTGGAGGCCCTGAAGGAACCCTGCAATGTAATCCTCTACAGTGACTCCCAATATGTGGTCAACGCGATAATTAAGGGTTGGGCCCGGCGCTGGCAAGCCAACGACTGGAGGCGCAACAAAAAGGAAAGGGCGGTCAACCCGGACCTGTGGGAGCGTTTAATCAAGGTCTCTCAGCGGCATGAAGTCGATTTCCGGTGGTTGAGGGGACACTCCGGTATTGTGGAAAACGAGCGATGTGACCGCCTGGCCTTGGCTGCCGCCACCCGGTCGGGCCTGCCCGAAGACCTGGGCTACCAGCGCAACCGGTAGACCCTCTGCTTTCATCCCTTTCCCACCAGGTTCACAATGTTAAGAGTGGCTGATAAATCAGACCAATTTGGCCAAAAACCCCTTGACAGCAGTGCAATCAAGTGTTACATTATATGTGAGTTAAGTAATGGGTGGATCTCCTTACTTAGTTCGGAATCCGTAAAGGAGGTGGCAAATGGTTAAAGTATTCGTACTGCACCATAACTGGAAGTTCCCTTGTCCCCTCCCTGCTGGTGGGGGCTAAGGCCGGAAGGTCCCGGTAGGAAATGAGTACTTCACCAGCAGGGATCAGCTAAACGTAGGCTCTGCGTGATTTACCAAGACGGTTCAAGTCCCAAGCGGACTAACCCCGCTGGTCGTGATGACCGGAGGTGCGGGGCCACGAAAAGTCATCGGGGCCCGGTAGTGATACCGGGCCCCGATTTTGCGTTTGCCACCAACAACTGGAGCAAGATCAATAGTCCCGACCCCCCGGACCTGGGCCGGAACACCATCGCCCAATATCCGGTCGGCCTGAAGGACATACGCGACCGGTATCAACTTCCATCCAACGCCGCCTGGTACTGCTTTGGGGTGTTCAGGTCCCACAGCACTTCCGGGGATTCCACCGCCACCCGGCGGGTCTGATCAGCGTGCCGCTGTACCACCGCCTTCATGCCCAGAGTATCCTCTTCAATCGCCAGTATCTCGTCGATCAGCGAAGCGTCAACGATAATCGGATGCCCGCCTTGGCCCTGGAAAGTAGGAATGGTCAACAACGCCGACGCTGACTGATGGGCCTCAAGGAGCAACCGGATGGTTTCTGCACTACGAGGTTGGTCAACATTGAGCATTAGCAATGTATGCGGCCTATTTTCGTTCAGCGCTTTCAGTCCCGCCTTGATCGATGTAGTTTTTCCGACAAGGTAGTCCGGGTTGAACACGCAGGTCACGTCGGCCAAACCCGCTAGCAAAGGGCCCAGCTGCTGGGCCTGGTGTCCCACCACCACCATTACCCGGTGGGCTCCGCCGGCCCTGAGCGCGCCGACCTGATGTTCCAGTAAAGAAAAGCCCTGCCACGGGAGCAAGGCCTTCAACTGGCCCATGCGCCTCGACTCCCCGGCCGCCAGCAGAATCGCCACCACATCCGGCATATTCGGCTCCTATCGCTAAACGTTGGCCGTCCGTTCGACTTTCTCAGCGGCCCGGTTCAACAGCCATTGGTCCATCTGCATGGCCCCGCCCTTCCCGCCGCGCCGGGTCATGATGATTTCCCCCATAACGCTGACGGCGATTTCCTCCGGTGTCAATGCGCCGATGTCAAGGCCGATGGGAGAGCGGACTTGCTTCAGTCGCTCCAGAGATATCCCTTGTCGCAGCAACCGCTGATATATCATCAAGGTCTTGCGGCGGCTACCCATCAGGCCAATGTAACGCGCCCTGGTGTTGAGGGCTGATTCCAATGCCATATCGTCATACCGATGGCCCCGGGTGGCCACCACAACAAAGGTATTTACGTTCAGGGACACCTGGCCGGACCAGCCTTCGTAATTGGTGACTAGAATCTGGTCAGCGTAGGGAAACCGCTCCCGGTTGGCGAACTCTGGCCGGTCATCTACCACCAGAACCCGGTATCCCAGGTTGTGGCCCAGTTCTGCGGTAGCCTTCCCAACATGTCCTCCACCCACCACTACCAGCGTGGGCGGTGTCGTGAACCCCTCAATATAGACCTCAACCCCGCCATCGGTGTTGAAGCTTTCAATTGCCCCCACATCGGCGACCTTCCTGGCCAGTTCAACCGCCCGGCTATCCAGACCTGCAGCACCAAGGGTGCCGGAGAGCGTACCATCAATTCGCAACAGCAGCTTGGCACCCATATTGTCCGCGCCCTCTGGGGCGTTGACCACGGTTGCCAGCGCCACCGGCTCGCCACCTTCATAGGCGTCCAACAACTGGTGTCCGATCTCCGTAAAGTCGTCGGGCTCCCAGAGGGGTTCCAGGTAAAAGTACATGGTGCCGCCGCACACCAGGCCATCCCGGGCGGCAATGTCTTCGTTCAAATAGTAGTCCTTGAACTCCGGCCCGCCGTGATTACGCAGTATCTCCTTGGCAGCGAACCAGATGTCACCCTCAACACAACCACCACCCAGGGTACCGACGCCGCTGCCGTCTTCCCGGACCAACAGCATCGCTCCCGACTTTTGGGGGGTTGAACCCTTGGTGCGCACCACCGTCGCCAGCACGCAGGGTTGGCCGCTTTCCAGGACGTTGATCGCTTCCTGTATTACTTCTTTCATTC
>DASTLM010000336.1:0-2779 GCA_035714945.1 Dehalococcoidia bacterium
GTTAACTACAGGACCTAGTATCTTGATGAAAAACCCTTTTCGACCATCCCCCTACCCCCTTCCTGACCAGGAAGGGGGTGGAAATTGCATCTGGGGGACACCCCCAGACCCCGGCCAAAGGGGCTTCGCCCCTCCTAATCGCCAATCTCAACCGCCACCAACCTCCCCTTCTGCTCAACGTAGGTGACCAGCACCGGCTGGCCGAATAGTTGGTGTTCCTTCAGGTGCGACGGGGTGAACTCCACGAAACCCTCGGTGGTGAAGGTGTACTCCTGTCCGGCTTGGTCACGAACCGTCAGCCGTTCAATCTCGGCGATGTTGCGGGCCATCACCTCGACGACCTGGCCGCGCACCTGCCTGGTGCCCGCCACCTCATCCGCAGGACTTCCCCCAGGACCACCGCCGCCGCAGGCCGTAGTGAATACCAGGAGCAGGGTCAGCATGGCCAGCGTCGGCTTAACGGCTGACATCCGGGCTGACATTAGAGAGAAGCGGGCGGCCACCGGGTCAGCTAAACCGAAAGACCTTGATTGCCACCAGCGCGGTCCCGGCGATCCAGCCGCCCAGCGCGGCCAGCTGGGGCCATACCTGCCATAGCGGGGCGTCATAGAGGGCGACCTCGCGCAGGGCGGTCAGCAGGGGAGTCAATGGCAGGGCCTGGGCCAGGTAAGGGAATATCCAGGGTAGGGATGCGGTGGAGAAAAAAGCCCCGGCGAAGAACAGCATCGGCATGGCGATGACGTTGCCCATCCCGGAGGCCGCCGAAGGGCTGTCGGCCCAGGCCGACAAGATGAACCCCAGGTTCAGGAAGACCAGACTCCCCAGCACCACGATTAGGGAGATCCAGGCCAGGTTCCCGTGAATCTGGGCCCCGAATATGAACACCCCCACCCCCAGAATCATGGCCGCCTGGACCAGGGCCAGCACCAGGTGGGCCGCAATCTCCGCCGCAAAGTATTTCCAGATGGCCAGCGGTGTTACCAGCATCCGCTTCAGGATTGACTGGCTGCGGTAGGTGCTGATCTTGACCGCCACGGAGATGATGGAACTGGTCATAATGCCCAGGCTCAACAGGCCCAGCAAAGCAGTATCGAAAAACGAGACCCGCGCGACGGCGATCTCGGAGGTCACCAGCGCCGGCGGGGAGCCCGCCCCGGCCTGAGAGTCCGCGACAATACTTGATGCGATAATGCCGGAAATTGCCGCTGCCACCAGTTGATTGCGTTCCGGACTGTTGCTGCGGTAGGTCAGCGCCGGTGAAGCCGTTCCGCCGGCGCCGAAGCCCTCGGGGATTACCAGCAGGTAGTCCAGGTTCCCTGATTCAACCCGGTCCCGGGCGATGCGTTGCTCCAGCTCCCGGGCCAAAAAATCGTTGGTGGTCAGAAAATCGACGCTGGCAAGCTGCTCCAACAGGGACCGGGACCGGGGTGACCGGGCCTGATCAATCACCGCCAGGCTGGGACGACCGCCACCCAGGTTGCTGAAGAGGCCAAAGACCGTCACCAGCATCAGGGGAAAGACCAGCGACCACAGGGTGGTGTGACGGTTGCGGGCCATCATTTTCAGGTTGGCGATGGTGAGGGTCAGCATGGTCAGTCCCGAAGTTCGGCGCCGGTGAGTTCCAGGAAAACGTCCTCCAGGGTGATGGGCGCGACCTTCAGATGTTCCAGCCTGATTTCGTTATGGACGATGCCTTCCAGCACCGAGTCCAGGGCCCGGGGGTTGTCGCTCAGCCGAATCACGTAGGTGTTGTCCGGCTGTACCCGCACCGAACTCACCGCGCCGTTCAGCGAAACCAGCTGATCTTCAGTCAACGGCTGCTGGGTCATCATGGTAATCGTGCAAGCAGACTTGAGCCTGGCAATCAGGTTTTGCGGAGTGTCCGTCGCCACCAACTTGCCCCGGTCCATGATGGCCAGCCGCTGACACAGGGTCTCGGCTTCCTCCATGTAGTGAGTGGTCAAAACGACGGTAACGTTGCTCTGGTTAATCTCCCGGACCAGGCCCCAGATGTTGCGCCGGGACTGTGGGTCGAGGCCGGTGGTGGGTTCGTCCAGGATGACCAGTTCCGGGTTGTTGACCAGGCTGGCGGCGACGGTGAAGCGTTGTTGCTGGCCGCCGGACAGCTGGCGCATCCGCTTGGTGCCCTGGTCCAGCAGTCCCACCTGCTCCAGGAGTTGGTCCGGTGAAAGGCGATTGGGGTAGAAACTGCCAATCAGGGCGAGGATTTCCCGAAGGTTCAGGTAGTCGTAGTAGGCGGAGGACTGGAGTTGCACCCCGATGCGGGCCTTTACGCGGGCCGGGTCGCGGACAATGTCCAGGCCCAGGACATTGACCCGCCCCTGGGTCGGCTTTTGCAGGCCTTCGATTATCTCCAGGGTGGTGGTCTTGCCGGCACCGTTAGGCCCCAGGATGCCGAAGATCTCGCCGGATTTCACCGAGAAGGAAACATCGTCAACAGCGGTAAAAGCGCCGAAACGTTTGGTCAGACCTTCTACCCCAATTGCCCTATCCATGATAGCATTGAGAATTATATCACAATCGGATGCTCTCTCTTTTTTAAGGCGCAGTTTAATGGCCACCAGATGCTAGCAGCTTCCAAATGGTAGCAGCGCAATCAGCCGGCACCCTCGCTCAGCCCGGTAAGTCTCACGGGTGGTTGCAATCCATATCTTTAATTACGGCATTGGCGGTGTTCGCCCTGGTGGTATTGGGCGGGGTGGTCCGAGTTACCGGCTCTGGCCTGGGCTGCCCCGACTGGCCGCTGTGTCACGGCAAG
>DASTLM010000337.1:0-2597 GCA_035714945.1 Dehalococcoidia bacterium
GATTCCCGGGAAGCACCCCGGGAGGTGTTGCCGTAGGCAAAGCAGTCGGAGCAGGCAGCATGGCAGGCTCTGGGTTAACTGCAGGGAGAAATCTCTCTTCGGCGGCACAGGCTGCCGATGTGATGCCTAAAACCAGCAGGAGTGCCAGTATGCCGGTACGGCCCAATCGGTTCATACGGTGCTGGTAAGATACCGTGATGAGCCGGTAAATTCCTTGGTCCTTCGCCACCCAGCTCCAGATCAGCATCGGTATATTTGGGGATCGATTTTCAAGCCGGTCATATTCTGTTACCCTTGGGGAGCGGCGACTCATGATCCAGGAAATCCCGGACCAACAAGATCGCCCTGAATCTGCGGCCCTCCGGAATGCTTCGAACTATACGATTACACCCTGAGCCCGTCAACTGACCGCTGATTCGCTAATTTGAGTCAAGTTCACCGCTATTCTCCTCGCACTGCTCTGTCTCCTGTCCTTCTTTGCCGGATGACCATCACCGTGCCAGGGAGCCACCGCCCATCTCCTCCCTGAATCAAGACGTGAATCAGGGCGCCGATGCACCAGGGCTCCCCAGATCATCAGATCTCCTCCCCACCAACTGGATCCGCCGCAAGAAGACCATCGGTCTGGTGGATACATTGCACCTGAGAATATTACCATTACCTGTCTGCCGGTTGATACGGCTGCGATTCGCAATATACATTTTGAGGCTCCTGAGAAACATCAGCTGGCGTCGGACGAAGAGCGCAATCAGTCGCCGGTCGGATTCGGCCCCTACCGCTTTGTCGAATGGATTCCTGGTCAGTACTGGAAAATCGAGCGCTACGCCGGCTATGTGCCGGCGCCAGGCACGACGGAGGCCCAGCCGGCGGCGATTGGTGCGGTCCAAGCAGTATGGCGAGGAGAGCCCACGGTCCGGGCCGCCATGGCACAAGCGGGCGAGGCGGACCTGGTCTATGATATTGGGGTGGAAAACATCGATGCGGTCCCCGTAGCCAAATCCGGCGGCTCAGCGGAGGTAATCGCCCACACCATCGATACCCTATGGCATCCTGCCCTGAAAAATGTCAAGGTGCGCCAGGCGCTGGTATATGCGATCGACTGCCAGGCCATAGTGGACTCCCTCTACGCTGGCCTGACCATCTGCCGGGGCAATGTCTCTCCTCCAGGTACCTTGGGAATTACGGAGCGCAACAATACACCCTTCCCCTACGACCCCGAAAAGGCGAGACAGCTATTGCAGGAGGCGGGTTACGCTGGGGAAGAGATTTTCCTCTACGGTCGGGGGAGCCGCATTCCAAATGCCGTCGAGGTGTATGAGGCGTTGGTGAACTACTGGCGAGAAGTGGGGGTCAATGCCTCGGTACATGTCGTGGAGTCTTCAATACGCCAGGGGCTTCAGCAGACCGGATGTGGCCGGACCGCCGAACCCTTGTTATGCGCTGAATTGGGGCCGGGTGAACCTACCTTTGCCTCGGCCCACATATTTGACAACGCCATTTCTGGCGAAACCCTGGACTTTGGACGCCAGGCCCGGCGTTATATGGACTGCTTGACCGGTCCCTCCCATTACTGTGATCCGGAAAGAGCCCAGCCCCTGGTGGATCAGGCCCTGGCTGCCACCGGTGAAGAGCGGCGCCAGCTTCTGGAACAATTAGCGGATATCATGCACGATGATGTGTTAATGATTCCCCTGTTTGACTATCTGGTCGTGTGGGGGCTCAGCGAGGAACTGGAATGGGAGCCCAGGTGGGACCGCCGCATCCGGTTCAAAAACATGTCCTTTACCAAGTAGACCCGATCTAAGGTCGAAGGGGCACCACCGTCGTGGTGATGACCTTGGTCTTCACGGCATGCCCGGCCGGGACCGAACGCAGAATGATTGCTCCCGAGGCTACCTGGGCATCATCACCCAGGTCCAGGTTGGGTTCGATGAATATGCCGGTACCCAGGCGCACCCGGCTGCCGATCCTGACGGTCCCCGATGCGATGCAGCCGGGACCGGTGCAGGTGTCCGACCCAATAACCGAATGGTGATCGAAGGAATTGAACGCCGAGATAAAGTTGTTGTCGCCGATCACCGTTCCTGGCCCCAGGTAGCAGAAGGCGGAAATCACGTTGCCGCGTCCAATTCTGGTATCCGCCGACAACTTCGCGGTCTGGTCAATCGCGTTGGCCAGGGGAATACTGAGACGCTCGCAGAGTTCCCGCAACTCGATACGGGCCGGAATATAGCTTCCACCCAGGGCCAGGATCGCGCTGTCGAAGGTCTGACCGGAGTGGAGCTCACCTAATCGATCGCTCCCGCCCACGATTGGGACTCCCCCAACCTCTTTCCCCCAGACCGACGGGTTATCGTCGACGCACGCCACGGCCATCTTGCTCGGGTCGTCGTGCAAAATCGCGATGATCTGAGACGCGGTGGTACCTCCGCCAATGAGGATCACCCGTTCCACACCGGTCTTGGCGGCCAGGGGTAGGGGCATCTGAGAATAATCCTGGTTCAAGTCCTGGCGGAGGTATGCCTCAACATCCTTCTGGGTGATCAATTTTCCGGTATTGATGGCGGCAAGACTTATACCGTGCTGCGCCGCCAGTT
>DASTLM010000338.1:0-4779 GCA_035714945.1 Dehalococcoidia bacterium
GAGCAGGTAGCCGGCTTCCCGGCCCTGGACCTGACCACCCTGCTCCAATATGGTGAGGCGGTGCGCGCCGGTACCCGGGAATACCTGCGGGGCCTCGATCCGGCGGATTTCGAGGCCACCCCCTGGTCCGACCGGCCCAACATGTGGTGGCACGATTTCCCGGTGAGCGGCATGTTCCGGCAGATCATCGGCGAACTTTACCAGCACCTGGGGCAGATCGCTTACCTGAAGGGTATCCAGCGGGGATTCGGTGCTCTACCCCCCACCTTCGGCACACCCCGGTGAAGCCCCTGATTTCGCCCGCCACCGCCTGACTGTCGGGTAGCCGGCCGCCTAATACTACAGCCGCACATGTAGAGAAGGGTCTCACCTTCATCCTAACCTTCTCCCTCAAGGGACAAGGGATTTGGCCCCCTCTCCCTTTGGGAGAGGGCTGGGGTGAGGGTAACCAGTGAGAACTGCGACTGTAGTACTAAGCCCCTGCTGGACCTCGGAAAAGGATACCGGCGGCGAGACCGCCGCTGCCCCCGGCGCCGTGAACCCCTCTCAAAACTTCCCCAGAGCGCCAGAGACTCTGCGTCCCTCCCGATTGCCCTGAAATTCCCCATATTACGTCAAGTCCATAGCTGGACACCTCAAGGCAGGATTCCGTTACAGTAGTAGCTACGCCAATCGGCGCCAGCAGTCATCTGGTCTATTTTGTGTCCGGCCAGGGTTCAGCCGGGGAGGGGTGGAATGAGGCGTTTATTTACCACTGGAATTCTTAGGTCTGGAGTTCTTAACTCTGGAATTCTTAGGTCTGGAATTCTTACTACTGGAATTGTCCTCTGGTTAGCATTGATTTCAGCGATAGCCGCGGCCTGTTCGACCGGTTCTCCCCCGGCACCGGTCACCAACCCAACGCCAATGCCCCAACCAGCGGCCACCGTCGCTCCGACGGCGACCGCCACCCCGGTGGCGGCCCCTAGCCCGGTGGGAAGGTCGGGAGGGACGATCACGGTAGCGGGCCTGGCCGACGTCCCCCACCGGGATGTCCACCAGGAGCGCCAGGAGACTCTGACCGCCCTGGGGCCGGGTCTGGCCTACAGCCGTTTGCTCCGGCTGAGCACCGGCCCGTTGGTGGAGCAGCCCAGTCTCCTGTTGGAGTGTGACCTGTGCCAGAGCTGGCAGCTTGACAGCGACTTCGCCTATGAGTTCCAACTTCGTCCTGACGTACACTGGCAAGACCTGGAGCCGGTCAATGGCCGGGCGCTGGTCGCCTCCGACCTGGTATACAGCTACCATCGCATGCAGACGCCCGGTTGGGCCAACGCAACCCGGTTCTCCGACCGGGGCGTCTCCGAATTTGAAGCTGTCGGCGATCATACTCTCCGCGTGAAGCTGGCTTTCCTGGACAGTGACGCCCTGTTGCCGCTGGCCGATGGGCACAGCAAGATCGTTGCCCACGAGGTGGTGGAGCAGTACGGCGACTTGAAGGACAGTCCGGTGGTCGGCACGGGCCCCTGGGTCTGGGAAGACACCCTTCCGGGTGTGGGCACAACCCTGAACGCAAACCCCACCTACTTCGAGAAAGGCCTGCCCTTTCTGGACCAACTGAGCATCAAAGTCGTCCGGTCCGCCGGGGCCGATGGGTCCAGCGCGAGGCTGAGGCTGGCAGCTTTCCAGGCCGGACAATTGGACGTGCTGACCCTGCCCCCGCCGGAGTGGCAGTTACTCTACGCCAGTTCCGCCGAGTTTAACTCTCAGATGACCCAACAGGCTGGCCAGGGTGTGGTCCTGACCATGAACGTCCAGATTCCACCCTTTGACGACGTCAGGGTGCGCCGGGCCGTCCTGCAGGCCATCGACCCCTGGGAATACATTGATCGCCTCTGGGCCGGTCAGGGTTCGGCGGGCATTGGGGTTCCGGTACCCGGCCCGGAATGGCTGCTCAGTCCGGAAGAGCTGCGCGGCAGCTACCTGGCCTCTCCCGGCAAGGCGCGAGACCTGCTGGCGAGCACCGGGCGGGAGCTTCCCATCGACATCGAACTGGCGGTGGCGGAGTTTGACCGTATTTACCTGGATCTTGCCCAGCAGGTAGCCAAAGACCTGCGGGCGGTGGGATTCAATCCCGGGGTGCGCGCTTGGAATCCGTCCCGCTACTCCCAGGCCCTGCTGGGGGAAAACCGAGAATACCAACTGGCGCTGGGGGCGTTACCGCCCGCCTCCACCCCCAATGGCTTCCTGCTGGGGCTGCTGCACAGCGGCGGACCGGCCAACATTGTGGGGCACCACGACAACGAGTTGAACGCCTTGATCGAGGAGCAGGCCGCCGAATTGGACCCGGCCAAACGGCGGGAACTGCTGATCCAGACGCAGCGATATATCCTGGAACAGGGGTATATGTTCAGCCCGGTGATGGCATCATTCCAGTGGGTATTTGATTGGGACCTGCAGGGTTTCTACCCCAACACCGCGCTGTCGGAGTACAACTACTGGTCGCGGGCCTGGCTGGACTCAAACAAAATTAGCGCCAATCACGGCAACCGGCCCCCCGCTGCCCAACTTGCCCAGGACTCGGAGGGTCTTCCCATTGGTTAATTTTGCGGTTATCGACACAAAATAAACGTTCTCATCAAAAACGTTATCGTCCAAATTTCCGGAGGTACCGTGGCTCAGCACGTATTCAATATGGGCCCGGGTGATCCCACGCGTTCGCAGGCCAACTTCGGCGTGGGCAGCCAACTCATATGGGGGTAATGGACTCATCATTCACACTTCACCAGCAAAATTCCTGAGCTAAGTTCCTGAGCTAAGTTCCTGAGCACAATTCCTTTAGACTCCCTTAGCAGGTTGATGCAAAACCTTCTTCGACCATCCCCCTGCCCCCTTCCTGACCAGGAAGGGGGCAGGAATTGTATCTGGGGGACACCCCCAGACCCCTGCCAAAGGGACTTCGCCCCTCTGGACTCCCCTTTTTCAGCACCCTGTTAGTTTCCTTGATTGCCGGGACGCCGCCTGGTCAATTCCCTCTTCCAGGGCCAGCCAGGGCAACAAGGCGCATTTGATCCGCACCGGGTACCGTCGCACCACCTGCAACGCCGGCAGGTCGCCCAGTCCCTGCAAATCGTCCTCGGACAGGGGTTCACCCCGCATCATACCGCGAAATTTCCGAGACCGGTCCTTCAATTCCAACAGCGTCTGGCCGGCCATCAATTCGGCCATCATCGACGCCGCGGCCTGGATAATGGAACAACCTTGAGAGACGGAGCTGACCGCTTCAACCCGGCCATCAGCACCCAACTTGATCTGCAGCGTAATTTCGTCGCCGCAAAAGGGGTTGAGTTCGTGAGACTCAATATCAGCATCGGGTAACGGGCGGCGGCGGCGGGGGTTACGGTAATGGTCCATGATGGCATCGCCGTACAGGCCGTCCAGGGGGACATCGGGCAATTGTGACATGGGCGGATGATTCCCGATCTACATCCGAGGCAGAATTCTTCGGGGTAGAATCCTCCGGGCCGGCATTTTCCTCCCGGAGGCTCTCAACTTTGCATCGGTATAGTCTGGCGAATTCAAGAAGTTTAGCCAACTTCCTGGGCCTGACCCTAGATTACCACAACCGGAGAAGATTAGAAGAGGCTTTCAGCTACTCGGTAGCGACTACTTCCTGCCTGCCTTCCAGAGCGGCCAGCAGGGTGTGCCAGACCAGAATCGCGCACTTGATGCGGGTGGGATAGGCGGACACGCCGGACAGAGTTTCCAGTTCGTCCAGCAAGTCGGAATCCACCACAGTTCCTGGATCGGTGAGCATCCGGTGAACCTCATGGAACAAACTCTCGGCCTGTTCCACCGTCCTGCCCTTGATTTGCTGAGTTAGCATGGACGCCGAGGCTTTAGAGATGGCGCAGCCCGCTCCTTGAAAACCGATGTCTTGGATCGCGCCGCCGTTCAGTTTCAAGTACAGCGTGTACTGGTCTCCACACAGCGGATTGTATCCTTCGGCCGAGTTGGTGGCGTCGTCCAGCTTGCGGCAATTGCGGGGCTTGCTGTTATGCTCCAGCAGTATTTCCTGGTACAGATCGGTTAAATCGGACATTTTTCTACAACTACCTGTCGGGACTATCCTGGGAAAAGCTCAGGATGTGCGGCAAATCCTGGCAGATATCCTCTAAATACGCCAAATCTGCTAGCTGAAAACTTCCAGCACCCGGTCGATTCCTTCAACCAGGGAGTCGATCTCGGCTCGGGTATTGTAGAACGCCAGGGAGGCCCGGGCGGTGGCTGGAATGCCGAACCGCTGCATCACCGGCTGGGCGCAATGATGTCCGGTACGGATGGCAATGCCCAGGGTGTCCAGAATGGTACCGATATCGTGGGGATGAATGTCGCCCAGGATGAAGGAGAGGATTCCTCCCTTTTCCCGGGCAGTGCCGATTATCTTCAGGCCTTCAATACGGGACAGGCAATCGGTGCCGTAGTCCAGCAGTTCCTTTTCGTAGGTATTTATCCGCTCCAGTCCGAGGTCATTCAGGTAATCAATGGCCGCGCCCAGGCCGATGGCGCCGGCGATATTGGGCGTCCCCGCCTCGAACTTGTGGGGAAGCACATTGTAAGTGGTCTTTTCGAAGGTGACTGAACGGATCATCTCGCCGCCGGACTGATAGGGCGGCATTGCGTTCAGGTACTCCGACTTGCCATAGAGAATGCCGATGCCCGTCGGCCCGAACAATTTATGCCCGGAGAAGACGAAAAAATCGCACCCCATCTTCTGCACGTCAATGGCCATGTGGGGGACGG
>DASTLM010000339.1:0-2339 GCA_035714945.1 Dehalococcoidia bacterium
CCGACATAAACCTCAAGTTTGGCCGAACGCGCTTCCATGCTGGTCAGCGGGTGCAGGCCAGAGCCCCCATCCTGGCCGGCGACTTTCTGACTGCTTCGTCCCACCTGAAGGAGGTATACCCCAAGACCGGTCGCAGCGGGACCATGGTGTTCATCGTTTGGGAGACCACCTTCCGCAACCAGAAGGGCGAGGTGGTGGCGGATGTACAGGAATCCTACGCGGCCAGGGAGTAGTCCATGACCCAGCAGCAAGTATCCTATTTTGAAGATGTGGAACTGGGTGACGAGATTGGCCCTTTGCAGAAGGTGGCGGCGGATGAGGGGGTGGTCGAGTTCTGCCGGATATGGGGAAATCCCATGCCCAACCGGTTTACCGACGGGGAAATAGCCGCCAGGGCCAGGCTAGCCGGCCCAATCCTACCCGGGGTGATGAGCATGGCCATTATGGCCCAGTTGCTCACCCAATGGGGCGGCCCCGGGGCTTTGAAAGACCTGGACCTGGTATTCCGGCAGCCGGTGCCCCATAACCAGCCGCTGAACATCACGGCCACAATTACCGACACCCGGCAGGAAAAAGGTGAGAACCTGGTGGAGTGCGACATTCTGATGACCGGCGCCGCCGGTGAGCGGTACGTCGGTGGGACAGCGCTGCTGAGCCTGCCCAGCAAGAGCAAATAGTCCGGTCCAGTGGTCGTCCAACCAGAAAATACCCGCCACCGGCCGGTAATGGCCGTGACTGGCTCCAACGCCCGGCCCCTGGCGTTGGACATCCGCGACCTGACCGTCCGCTACAACAACGTGCTGGCACTGGAGCACGTCACTTTTTCGGTGGCTCAAGAGGAAATCGTTGGTATCATTGGTCCCAATGGTTCCGGCAAGTCCAGCCTGATGAAGTGCATCATGGGACTGGTCAGGCCCAGGCAGGGAACAATCCTGGTCATGGGCCAGCCCAATACCGAACAGCGCAAGCTGATCGGCTACATGCCTCAGATTGAGGATGTCGAGTGGGACTTTCCGGTGACGGTGGCCGATGTGGCTCTGATGGGCCGCTACGCCCGGAGGGGCCTGTTCCGCCGGCCTACCCGAGAGGACCGGGCAGCGGCTGATGCCACTCTGCAACGACTGGGCATGTACGATATTCGGCGACGGCTCATCGGCGAGTTGTCGGGAGGACAGCGGCGACGGGTGCTCCTGGCGAGGGCGCTGGTGAATCACCCCTCGGTCTTGTTGATGGACGAACCGATGGCCGGTCTGGACGCCAGGGCCCAACACCGGCTGCTTGACATAATGAACGAACTGCGGGACGAAGGCACCACCATCGTGCTGAGCACCCACGACCTGTCGTGCGTTTCCACCTGCGCCGCCAGGGTCGTCTGTCTAAATCAGCGTCTGATCGCGTTTGGTGACCCGGCGGAGGTGTTAACCGAGAAAGTTCTCAACCAGACCTTCGGCACCCATCTGCTGTTGGTGCACCTGGACGGCCAGGCCTACGCCTATCAGCATCACACCCACCCCAGTCCGGCAACAACTGAACCACCTGATCCTGAACCGGAAGCGCAGCAATTGCAATAGAGGAAATGCGATGTCTCTCGACCGTGCCGAAGTCGAACACCTGGCCTCACTGGTCCGAATCGGTCTCACCAATGACGAAATTGAAACCCTCCGCGACCAGTTGTCCGATATCCTGGAGCAGTTTCAAGTGTTGCGGGAACTGGATACCCGCGGGGTCATTCCCACCGGGCACGCTGGTAACCTGGCAACGGTGATGCGGGATGACCTGCCCGGCGACTGTCTGACCGTTGCCAAAGTGATCAGCAACGCTCCCCGCACCGAAGGCGGCTTGATCCGGGTGAAAGCGGTTCTGGAGGAATAGTTTTGGCGGAACTCTGGCAACTGACCATCCAAGAGGCGCACCAGCGTCTCCTCCGGCGGGAGATCAGTTCGGTTGATTTGACCCGGGCCTGTTTAGACCGTATCGGTCAGGTCGAGGATCGGGTCAAGGCCTTTGTGACTATCACCGAAATGGGGGGCTTGCAACAGGCCCAGGCCGCCGACCGCCGGATCGCTGCCGGCGACGCCACCCCGCTGACCGGAATTCCGGTGCAAATCAAAGACCTGATCTGCACCAGGGGTATCCGCACCACCTGCGCATCGCGGATGCTGGAGAACTATATACCGGTTTATGACGCCACCGCGGTGTCCAAATTGCTGGACGCTGGGGCGGTGCTGCTGGGCAAGGGAAATATGGACGAGTTTGGGATGGGGTCGTCCTGCGAAAACTCGGCCTTCTTTCCGTCCAGCAATCCCTGGGACCTGGCGCGGGTTCCCGGCGGCAGCAGC
>DASTLM010000340.1:0-8026 GCA_035714945.1 Dehalococcoidia bacterium
GTTGCCGTCAAACACCACCGCCTCGTGGCATTTGATCATGGACCAGTCCAGGTTGGAGGCCCCCACCAGGCCAATTTCCTCGCCTCTGGTGAAGACCACCTGCACCGGACGATGTTTCTTCCGGTCCTCGATGATCGACTCCAGGCCTTCGATGATGGCGGCCACTCCGGCCTTGCAGTCACCGCCCAGAATGGTAGTTCCATCGGAGACAACGCGATCACCGATCACGCTGGGCTTGATGCCCCGACCCGGCTCCACGGTATCCATGTGCGCCGACAGCAATAGGGGATTGTCCCCCGGCTCGGTGGCGATCACGTTACCATGGGCATCGCGGGCCACCTGCAACCCCAATTTTTCCAGTCGCGGGATCAGGTGCTGTGCCACTGCCTCTTCCTCGTCCGATGGGCTGTCGATCTTCACCAGATCACAGAAGGATTGGACCAACCTTTCCGGTTCTATCATTTAACTTCCCCTGGCTGATAATTCGGTCCGGCCTATTATACCGTATGCCGGCGGGACCAGCTATTTGTCCCCGGGCACCCGCATTTTCTTGAAGGCAGGCAATCCGCGAGCAAATCCTGGGAGGTCTGGGTTATATCGTCCTTCCGCCGGTGTGACGGTGGGCCTTCTACGAGGTAAGATGCGATGGCCCTGTAATTGGTATTGCCACGGCTACCCCCAGTTCTTGGCTTTGGGCATTTTGGGCAGGCCCCTCAATGAACGGGCCTGCTGCACCACGATGTTCATGGTGCCCTCCTGGCGGTTTACCACTCCTCGGACCACCAGTAAGGATTCTCGGAGCACCAGACGTAGTTTTTCGTAGACCTGGGGCCAGACCACCATCGGGCTATGACCAAACTCATCCTCCAGGGTCAGGTATACCGCCTTGCCCAGAGGCCGCTGCCGGCGTACCACCAGCCCCGCCACCGTTACTGCGGTCCCGTTGGGCAGGTTAACCAGGTCCCGGCTGGTTGCGGTCCTGCGGTCCAGACGTTCCCTCAGCATTCCCATGATGTGGCCTTTGGGATAGAGGCCCAGAGTCCGATACTCGTCCTCCATGATTTCCCAGGGCGTCTGTAGGGATAACCGGAACAGGTCCTGACCCACCGGCAGTTGCAGCGGTAGTTGGGCGCTCTTGGGACGATAGTACAGACCTACTTCAGAAAGGGCCTCACGGCGGGTCTTGATCAAAGAGTCGAAGGCACCGGCTCTGACCAGATTCTCGACCGATTCTCGCGGTAACCCGGTACGCTGCATCGCGTTGGGCAGGCTGAGGAAGGGGCCGTCCCATTCCCTGGCCTCGATGATTGAAATAGCGGCAGCTTCCCCAATACCAGCCACTTTCAAGAAGCCGATCAGCAGGCTTTCGTCCTTGATGGTGCAATTATCCCGGCTGTAATTGATGTGGGGGTTCAACACCGGCACGCCATGGCGCCGGGCGTCTTCCTTCAGAGTCTCCAGGTTGTAGAAGCCCATTGGCTGCTGGTTGAAGATTCCAACGAAGAACTCCAGGGGGTAGTGATACTTGAGCCAGGCCATGTGGTAAGCGGTCACCCCAAAGGCGAAGGCGTGGGCCTCGGGGAACATGTAGTGTCCGTTGAACTTCTTGAAGATTCGGTCCGCGATCTCTTCCGGCACACCCTTCTCTTTGGCGCCCTGGCGGAATTTTTGGCCAAACCGCCGGAGGTTGTCCAGGTTTTTCCGGCGGCTGAAGCTGGTGAAGGCACGCCGTAGCTGGTCCGCCTCTGCCGGCGAAAACCCGGCCACGTCCATCGCCACCTGGTTCACCTGGTCCTGGAATAGAATCACGCCCAGGGAACGGCCCAACGCCCGTTCCTCCAGAGGGTGGTCGTAGTCCCAAGCTGCCCCGTTCCGTCTCAGTATGAACTGGGTGACTCCATCGTTGGCCCCCACACCAGGCCGCACCGCCGCCACCTCGTAGGCCATGTCGGTAAGGTTCCTGGGCTTGATCCGGGGGGTGGTCTGGCGCTGGGCGGCGCTCTCGATCTGGAACACGCCGATGGTGTCGGCATCATGAATCGACTGGTAGACGGCTTCATCCTCAAAATTGATGCGGCTGAGATCCAGGTACTTGCCCTCATGTTCCTCGATAAGCTGCAAAGCTTCCTGCATCTGGGACAGGGTGCCCAACCCCAGGAAATCAATTTTGATGAAACCGGCCTGGGCGATGGCATCCTTGTCCCAGTGGCAGATGTAGCGCCCCTCAATTGCCGAGGGCTGCACCGGCACCATGCTGGTCAGGGGCCGGGAACTGAAGATCATGCCGCCCGGATGCTGGGCCAGGTACTGGGGAAAGCCGTCCAGTTGATCGGCCAGATCGATCAGTTCCCGCCACACCGGAGCATCCACCCGGTCCTTGAACTCCGGCAGCGCCGCCATTTCCAGGGACAGTTCTCGGGCGCTGTGAGACTCCACCCTCTTGGCCAGCCGGTCCACGTCCAGCTCCGGCAGTCCCAACGCCTTACCCAGACCCCGGATTGCGCCCTTCATCTGGTAGGTGGCGATCATCGCGGTCAGCGCGGCCCGGTCCCAACCCCACTCTTGGTGCACTCGTCGAATCAGTTCCTCCCGAATGTTCCGGGGGAAGTCCAGGTCGATGTCGGGCACCGAGTCGGCCCCCTCGGGAAGGAAGCGCTCCAGAGACAGGTTGAATTCCAGGGGGTCTATGTGGGAGAGGCCGATCAGGTATCCCACCAGCATCGCCACCGAGGACCCCCGACCCCGGCCCGGCGGCCTCTCCTCCAGAGGAATTTCCCGGTCGGTGAGGCCCAGGTCAATCATGACCTCTCGGGCCAACTGGATTATGTCGTGGTACATCAGCAGAAAGCCAGCCAGGTTGCGCCGGCGGATCAGGTCGAATTCCTCCCGCAATCGCTGCTGGACGCGCGGGTTGTCGCCACGATAACGTCGCTGAGCAGCCTGATTGCACAATTCTTCCAGGTAGCTCTGGGGAGTGTGACCATTGGGCGCCGGGTAATCTGGAAACTGATACCCCAGGTCGCGGGTCAAGTCAAAGGTGCACCGCTGGGCGATGCGCCGGGTATTGTCGATGGCCTCGGGATGGCTTCGGAACAGCCCCGCCATCTGTTGGGGCGATTTGAGATAATATTGGCTGTTGGTCCGGAGATGGGGCATGGCCTGGTCCAGGTTCTGGTTATGCTGAATCGCCACCAACGCATCCTGGAGCCGGTGCCGGTCCTTGACGTGATAGTGGACGTTGTTGGTAGCCACCACACCCACTCCCAACCGCTGGGCCAGCCCGACCAGCCGCCGGTTGCGGGCGGCCTCGCCTCGGACCAGGTTCCTTTGCAGCTCAACAAAAACGCTGGCCGACCCGAACCAGTCCAGGTATTGGCGCAGGAGGGCATCACCCTCGCCGTATTTCCCTTCCGCCAGCAAACTGGGCAGTCTGCCCCTGGGGCATCCGGTGAGCAGGATGATGCCCTGGGAGTGGTTCTGAAAATGCTGAGAGTTCAACCTGGGTTCCTGGCGGCCACCCTCAATGTAGGAGCTGGAAATCAAGCTGCACAGGTTGCCGTACCCCTGACGCGTCTCCGCCAGCAGGGTCAGGTGGGAGCCATCCGTGAGGGTCACCTCAGCGCCGATGATGGGTTGGAGGCCGGTGCTCCTGGCGCTTTCAGCGAAGTGCATTGCCCCGCACAGGTTGTCATGATCGGTGAGGGCCAGGGCGGAGTAGCCCAGTTCCCTGGCGCGGTCCAGGAGTTCCTCTACGGCGGAGGCGCCTTCTTTGAAGGAGTAATTGCTGTGGCAGTGCAGCTCGGTGTATGGCATTGGCCGGCTACGCCTTCTGCCGATACCAACCGCCCTGCACCAGATCCCAAAAAAATGTGATCTCTCTATCGCCTTCAGTGGTGACCCGGAAGTACCTTCGGGAAGTACCTCTGGGTCTCCACCATTCGGTGTCCACCTCCCATATTTCGTCAATCTTGATTATTTTGAGCACCCTTCCTTTCAGGATAATCGCCGTCGGTCTTTGACCTTGATTCAACTTTACCTGCACCGGCCGGGGAGGATTCAGGAGTCGAAGGGGACTAGAATTTTCTGTCTTTCTGGGATTGGTGACCAAGGTTCTAAATCCCTCGCCAGGTATATTGGAGTCTGACCGCCCCAGCGGACTCGCAGTTGTCGGATGCTCTCCCGAAGTTGCTCCTGTTTTCGCACGTCGGAGAACAAGTTGGCCTGAATCCCCGACTCGCCGGTTAGCCCGGTCAGAGTCAGTTGCATATCTTCCAATGGACCCGGCAGCGTGACCGATTCCAGAGCATTCTGGATCACCGCCAGCGCGCTGTCCTTACTGCCCACCGCCTGCTTGTAGTAGAAAGTCTTGACCCAGGGTGGATGATGAAGAATCTGTGACTCGATTTTGACGCTCCGGGCGTATCTGCCTCTCACCTCTGCTCTGGAGAAGGCCCGCAGCAGCAGCGACTCGATGGCGAGAAGTATGCCGGGAAGGCTGATTGATGGATCGGGAAAGGTGAGATACTCGGTAATCGCCGGCTCCGATGATCTGGGTATCAATGCACGGCGGTCTATCCCCTGGGCCATCTCCCAGGCTTTAAGACCCTCCGGGCCAAACTGGGCCTGCATCGCCCCCACCGGCTGTACCGCGATATGACCCAGGGTGGCTAGCCCAAAATGGAGCAGTCGGGCCTTGTTTTCCCAGGAGATGGGCAGCAGGTTGATGGAGCACTGCTCCAGGAAAGCAGCTAAATTGTCAGGAGATTGGTCAGGAACTCTAGTGTCAGGAACTCTAGTGTCAGGAACTCTAGTGGCCTGACCCGGGGGACTGGTGACCGCGGCAATATAGGCCGGAAACTTACCCTGGGCAACTCCCACCCTGGGGTTGTAGACTGGATGGACCGCCTGCAGCAAGGCCGTAATCAGCCGGGCTTCACCGCCGTACATCATCTCCAGGCCGTCCAGCCCAACGTAGGCACAACCCAGGTCGGACGCCTCCACCAGCGGGCTGCGTTGCTCCAGCGCATCCAACATATCATCAAAAGCGGCCCGGTAATGCGACTCATCACTTTCCAGGAGCATAACTTCCTTGCAGACGGCTACCGCCTCCGGTACTGGCATACCCTGGACGATGCCCCTGGCCTGCGCCGAGTAGTCCAGCACCAACCGTTTGGAGCCCAGCGCCTTCATGATGAGCGCTGGCTTGCCAGCAAGTTCTGGATACCGTTTCAACTCGGCTTTGATGGGCAAGTGGGTGATCAGGACGCAGGCTATTTTCATTCCGGGTAATCACTCCGGGTAATCACCAGAGGTTTACGCGATTGCAAGCTGACTTTACCGAACACATGTACTATTTTCAACAAGCTAAAGTCAGTGTTTTTCGGAAAAGTTTAAGAAAGTGTACAAAAATACGGATAGCGCAATAAATTGGAACAGTGTTGCCTACTATATGCCGGGGGTAACCGCCTCACCTGGCGGTCTATCTGGTAGCTGCAGGGTTTGGGTGAATCCGGTGGGAAGCGAAGCTAATCTGCCGAGGTGATCTCCGCCGGGGGCAGGACCATAATCTGCTGGGCCACATTGTAGCCGATGGGGATGTGGTTCTTGGCCGTGGCTACGGTCAAGACTCCCAGGTAGTGGGCGGCGTCCAGGACGGTGACGTGGTGGCCGGGGGTCAAAGCCGAATCGTCCAGAAAGCGCAGCAGCTGGTCGTCTTCCTCCGGCACCCGCTCCACCACGTACTCGGTCTTCAGGGTGGCCTGATCCAGGGTGAGAGCGTTGGCCGGGACCTTGGGCTGACCCGTGCCGGGGATCGGCCGTCCAAAGGGGGACTTGGTGGGATGGCCCAGGCGTTCCATCAGCTTGGCTTCCAGCTCCGGGGACATGCCGTGTTCCAGCTGGTGAGCTTCAATGTGAGCGCGATGCCAATCCATCCCCAGCAACTCAACCACCAGCCACTCGGCCAACCGGTGCCGCCGGGCGATGTCCTCGCCGCCTTCCAGACCCCGCCTGGTCAGCCGGATCCGCTTGTCGGCACCCAGGTCCACCAGACCCTGCTTCTGCATGCGCCGGATCATCCCGGCCACCGAAGGGACTGAGGTGCCCAGGCCCTCGGTGGGAGGGAGTTGCTTCAGGGCATCAGTCATCTGGGTAACGGTGGGCGTCTCGGAATCCTCCCAGAGCTTGTACAGCGACAGGAGGTAGTTTTCGGTAACGGAAGAGAGGCGCTCATAAGCGTTCCCGCCTTCCCAGGCTTCGGATTCTCGGAGGTTCTTTTTGGGACGAGGCATCAACTGACCTGCGAAACTAACCAACTGTTCGCATTATGACGAATGCCCCGGAATTATACAATAAATTATACAATAATGGTTGGCATGTGCAGCGTAAGATCCCTTAGAAAGATCCACCAGACCGGGCCGGCGCCGGCTGAGATCCCGGCTGAAGATCACTGTACCGGCGGGAGGGTGACTCCGGCGATGGGTAGCAGGTTACTCGCCAACTGCCTGGCCATCCACGAAGGGCCGCAGGGAGTGGCCTTCCCGAAGCTCAACGTTAACCTTGCTCCCCAGGGGATATTCGCAGGTATGGGGCAACAGGCACCGCACCGAATTACCCGAGGGCAAGGACACCCGATAAAGGTAAAAGGCACCCCGAAATTCGCGGGAAGTGATCACACCCTGGCCGTCATCGGCAGGATGAAAATTCAAGCAGTCGGGACGCATCATGACCTCGACCAGAACGCCGTCACCGGGCGCGCCATCCCAGGTCGTAGCGCCAACCTCGGTCATCAGCCGGTCCTGGTCTCGCCACCCCGGAAGGAAGTCCACGGTGCCGATGAACTCGGCCACGAATCGAGTGGCCGGTTCGTGGAAGATCACCTCGGGCGAATCAGCCTGTTCAATCCTGCCGTGGTGCATCACGGCCACCGTGTCGCCAATGAATAGGGCTTCGTCCTGGTCGTGCGTCACGAAGACAGCGGTAACGTTGCTGGCCCGCAGGATTCCCACCACGTCTCGCCGGACTTGCTCCCGCAACGAAGGGTCCAGGTTCGAGAAGGGCTCATCCAGTAAAAGGAGTTCGGGCTGCGGGGCTAGCGCCCGAGCCAGGGCCACCCGCTGCTGTTGGCCGCCCGAAAGCTGGTGAGGCATGCGGTGACCAAAATCCCGCAATCCAACCAGGTCCAGGACCTGGCCGACCCGCTCCTTACGACCGTTTTCCTTACCACCGTTTCCTCGGGGCAGGCCGTAGGCGATGTTCTGCTCAACGGTGAGATGGGGGAACAAGGCCCCTTCCTGAAATACCATCCCGACCCGGCGCTTTTCCGGAGGGACGCTGTGATTACCCTGAAGCACAGTCCGACCGGCGATGGCAACCGATCCTGAGTCCGCAGTGTCAAACCCGGCAATAAGTCGCAAAGCGGTGGTCTTGCCGCAACCGCTGGGACCAAGCAGGGCGACGATCCGACCCTGAGGGACACTTAGCGTGAAATCGACCAGCGCGTGGGTGTCGCCGAACTTCTTGGCGAGGCCCCGGCACTCCAGCGCCACAATGCCAACCTCAACTGCGGGACTGCCGACTGCGCTTCCGCTGGATTTCCCTTGACGGGGTACGGCGCTGTCAATTACCACGATGTCTCACCCCTTGTCGGACCAACGGTGACCGAGATTCGGGGTTAACTGATGGCTGGATCCCCGCACCAGCTACTGCGGCCCCGGCGAACTAATCTTTGCGTACCATTACGCCTGGCCAGGATGTACCGACAGAATGTACCGAGAAGAATTACGTTTAAGTCTGCACAACAAGATTAATTCGTGCGTACTGTTAAGATATACCTCTCTGCTCTTATTGCCCATCAGTGTAGGCCCTGCCTGGCGATCTGTCAACCCGGCGGCTTGCCCCGGGTGCACGCCACAATTTAGGCGGGTTTGAGTTTGGGGCTGGTAAAGGGCCACATCGTTTCCCAACGACCACTGAGCAACTGGGCGCGGAGGCTCAATACGGCTTGAGCGCCCGCCTTGGTCCAACC
>DASTLM010000341.1:0-10530 GCA_035714945.1 Dehalococcoidia bacterium
CAAGCGGCAGTTAAACTCTTCCTCCAACCGTTGTAGATGGGTCGAAACAGTGGGTTGGCCAATTCCCAGGTACGTCCCGGCGCGGGACACGCTGAGCAAACGAGCGGCATGATAAAAGCTGGTTAGTTCACGGATATCCAAACCGGGTCTAAACCTCCAGGCGCAAAATCGGAAACTTAGTATCAAATAATTAATATAATATATCCGATTATATCCCATTGACAATATAAGCCATCAATGC
The DNA here is from genome assembly GCA_035714945.1 of Dehalococcoidia bacterium. Classification (GTDB taxonomy): domain Bacteria; phylum Chloroflexota; class Dehalococcoidia; order Lucifugimonadales; family UBA3495; genus Casp-Chloro-G3. The sequence goes on from DASTLM010000341.1 coordinate 242, forward strand.
CAATATTTTGATTGTTCGGCTTTCGGATCGGGCTCATCTATCTGTCCCAGGGAGATATCATGGTCGACGAACCAAATAAATCTTCAACCCAGCGAATTATTTTGAACCGGGAGCCGCTGGTGGCCGGTGTGCCCCTCAAGTCCCTGGATGGCGGGGCCACTCCGGTCGAGCAATTTTTCGTCCGAAACCATTTCCAAATACCGACGATGGATGGTGCTGGTTGGAACCTGGCAATTGATGGTGAAGTGGAAAATTCGCTGAGCCTGAGCTACGATGACCTCAAGCAAATGCCCAGCAAGGAATTGCCGGTTCTACTGGAATGTGCCGGTAATAGCCGAGCGTCGGTGCAGCCTCCGATTGAGGGAGTGCTGTGGGACCACAGCGGCGTTAGCTCGGCGCTGTGGAAGGGAGTCATGGTCCGGGAGGTGCTTGATCGAGCGGGTGTCAAGGAAACTGCCCGGGAAGTATTGTTTGAGGGCGCGGACCAGGGAAAGGAGTACGGGTCGTCCGGCGAGACCAGATTCGCCATGAGCCTGCCGGTGGACAAAGCCCTGGATGACGACACCCTTCTGGCCTACGAAATTAATGGAGAAACCCTTACCCCGGAGCATGGCTACCCGTTGCGGTTACTGGTGCCCGGGTGGTTTGGCATGGCTTCCGTCAAATGGCTGACCCGTATCAGCGTATTGGACCATCCGTTCCAGGGGTACCACCAGTCGAGCTACTATGTTTTCCTGGATGAAGGAAAAGACGACGGTGTCCTTAAAGAGCGGGTTTCTTCGATGCGGGTCAAGTCCCTGATCACCTGGCCCGGGAGAGGCGAGGTCCTGGAGCCGGGGGTGCATCTGGTTCGCGGAGTCGCCTGGTCGGGCCACGGCGCGGTAGACCGGCTCGAGGTAACTACCGATGGTGGACAGTCCTGGCAACTGGCTGACCTGGGGGAATTGCAATCCCCCTATTCCTGGCGGTCCTGGCGGTACCGATGGGAAGCCCTGGAGCCGGGCCACTTTCTAATTCGCGCGCGCGCCACTGATGTTGCGGGCAACGTTCAGCCAGTGCGGGCCAGGTGGAATTTCCGGGGGTTCGCCAACAACTCGATTCATGCGGTACCGGTGATTGTGCAGTCAAATATGTAGTTCAGGTCTGTCGCTCAGGTTCCGAAAAATCAGTAACTTCCATCAGGCTGGAGTCCTGACACTTTGCTTCAGGGCCGCCACCAGTTCCAGCGTTACCTGCCGGGCGTCGCCGAACAGCATCAATGTGTTGTCAGCAGCAAATAGGGGGTTCGGGATGCCCGCAAACCCGGGGCTGAGGCTTCGTTTGACCACGACCACAGTCCGGGCCTGGTCCACGTCGAGGATCGGCATGCCGGCAATGGGGATAGAAGCGTCACTCTCCCGGGCCAGCGGATTGACAACATCGTTGGCTCCAATGACCAGCACCACGTCGGTCTGCCGGAAGGTAGGGTTGATTTCTTCCAGATCCTTGAGGCTTTCGTAGGGGATGTCGGCTTCCGCCAGCAAGACGTTCATGTGGCCGGGCATTCTTCCCGCCACCGGGTGGATGGCAAATTCTACTGCCACTCCAGCGGATTCCAGTCGTTGGGCCAGGTCTCGTACGGCATATTGGGCCTGGGCGGTGGCCATACCGAAGCCGGGAACGATGACCACCCGGCGGGCATCCTCCAGCAGTATAGCCACCTCATCCGGTGTAGCCGACTTTACCCGCCCGGCATAGATTTCCTCGGTTTCGGACGGAGCAGTGTTGGACCGGCCTACCCCTCCAAATACGACGTTGGCCAGCGACCGGTTCATTGCCCGGGACATATTAACGGTAAGGACGAATCCAGCTGCCCCCACCAGGGAACCAGCGATGATGAGCACGTTGTTGTTCAGGGCGAATCCGGTGGCCGCGGCGGCCAACCCGGAGCAAGCGTTCAAGAAGGAAATGACCACCGGCATGTCGGCCCCGCCGACGGGAACCACCAGCAGTACCCCAAGAAGGCTGGCAACACCCAGCAAGGCCCAGAAGGTCAGGACCGGGTTTGGCCCGACCACCAACCAGGCTCCCAGGGCCAGGCACACCAACAGCAGAGCGCCATTGAGCAGGTGGCGTCCGGTCAACAGCACGGGGCGCTCGGTGATGAGCCCCTGGAGCTTGCCGAAGGCCAGGGTGCTTCCCCAGAAGGTCACCGCGCCGACGAAAGCAGAAACCCCTGAAGCCACCGCAACCTGGGACCCCGGCAGGTCCGCCGATACCAGGGCTTGCTCCATAGCGACGGCAGCTACCAGGGCCGAAGCCCCCCCACCGAATCCATTGAACAGGGCAATCAACTGGGGCATTCCGGTCATGGGAATCCGGACAGCCACCAGGGTCCCGCCCAGGGCCCCAACGATAACTCCAGCCAGGATGACCTCAAAGCCGACCAGGCCCCTTCCCAAAAGCGTAACTACTACCGCCAGAAGCATCCCGGTGGCACCCAGCAGGTTTCCTCGCACGGCGGTTCTGGGGTGCGACAGACCCTTCAAGCCGAGGATAAAGAGAGCGGCCGCTAACAGGTAAAGCAGGTTGACCAGACTGACCGACATGCTAACTCCTACGACGGAACTTCTTGAGCATCCGATGAGTGACCAGGAAGCCTCCGACCACGTTGGTAGTGGCGAGAGCTACCGCCAGGAAGCTCAAGACAACAGCCACCGTATTTTGCTGGGTGCTGGCAGCCACCAGAGCCCCTACCAGCGTAATGCCGGAGATGGCATTGGCGCCCGACATAAGTGGGGTATGCAGCAACGCCGGGACCTTGGTAATTACCTCAAAGCCCACGAACAAGGCGAGAACGAATACAGTCAGTGACACTACCAATGTGTCCATAAAACGTGTAGCTGGGGACTGTCTGCCTTTGCCTACGGGTCTGGCATAAAAGCTGACAGGGGAAAGCTACAATCCTCCTTTAACTAGATTTCCGATAATTAGATTTCCGAGTGTGCTAGGTTTCGTGGGCACCTTAACCCTCGAATAGATTGCCGGTTGTCGGGCCGAGTCCTGCTCGACGTAAAATCTTTATGGCAATGCCTAGGGATCTGGCATAAATGCCTACGGATCTGGCATAAATGAGGTGCCGCCCGCCGAATGCTTTGAGCTTATGCTCTTTGGCGATAGGGTGAACAACCTCAGGGCTCGGACGGAGCCTTCAGGAACTAACGTAGATGGTTGCATCATGCGTTTCCTGAGAAGCCGCCGGCTTTAGCTGGCGGAGTCGTCACCAGGTTTCTCTCTCCTGGTTATTTAGCCGTGGTAATATTCCGGTGGTAATATTCCGGTGTTAATATTCCGGTGGTAATATTCCGGTGGTAATATTCCGGTGGTGGTTTACCGCTGGTTAGCGGCCGGATCAACTCCCGGGGGCATTAACCTATCCCGCACCCGCTGGCTGAACACTTCCCCCTGATGGGTGACCAGGGTGTCCCGAATGATCGGGTCTTCCAGGTCGATTTCAAGCTGCCCATCTTTGACCAGAACTCGCAGGAAGGCGACCAGATTCCTGGCGTACATCTGGCTGGCGTGGAAAGGTATTGTAGACGGCAGATTGACCGGCCCCAGAATGGTGACGCCGTCGGCTTTGACGGTTGCTCCAGGACGCGTTAGCTCGCAGTTGCCTTCAGATTCGGCGGCCAGGTCCACGATGACTGACCCGGGACGCATCTTCTGGACCATATCCCCGGTTACCAGCAGCGGGGCCTTCTTACCGGGCACTGCCGCTGTGGTGATTACCACGTCGCTGGCGGCAACCACCCGGGCCATCATTTCCCGCTGGCGGCGGTAAAAGTCTTCGTTCATGGCCGCAGCGTACTCACCGGCTCCCCCGGCGTCAGCGCCTTCAAGGGCGAGTTCCACGAATTTAGCGCCCAGGCTCTCCACTTCTTGCTTCGCTGCCAGCCGTACGTCGTAAGCTTCCACCACGGCCCCCAGGCGACGGGCAGTGGCGATGGCCTGAAGTCCGGCCACCCCGGCCCCCACCACGAAAACGCGGGCCGGAGTTATCGTACCGGCAGCGGTCACCATCATGGGGAACATCCTGGGTAGCGCGTCCGCCGCCAGCAGGACAGCTTTGTAGCCCGCCACCACGGCCATGGAGGTCAGCGCGTCCATGGGCTGAGCCCGGCTGATGCGCGGGAGGAGTTCCAACGCCAGGACGGTTACACCCCGTCGGGCCAACTCCACCATGGCCCCCGGCGCTCCCAAAGGATTGAAGAACCCCAGGAGCGCCTGCCCAGAGCGCAACATTGCCAGGTCAGCGGGACCTGGTCCGGGGTTGGCCCCCAACCCTCGTACCTGGAGCAGAATGTCGGCCAGCGCGAATACCTCGGCCCGCTGGAAGGCCACCCGGCCTCCCTGATCCTGGTACTCGGCATCTGGGAATCCCGCTTGCAGCCCGGCGCCAGACTCCAATATGACCTCCAGACCCAGCGTCTGTAACTGGGTCAACAGGCCAGGCACCAGCGCGACCCGACGTTCATCCGGATACGTTTCTCGGGGAACTCCAATTATCATGTCAGCCTTACGCATGTAAGCCTTACGAAGGAGTCTTCCGCAATCACCACCGTCGGTGCCGGCGATTTAGTGGTCCTGGTTGGCGCCCTGGAACGCCCCGGTCCGATATCTAGCAGGACTAAACTAGCCGCACTGGCCTTGCAAAACCGCCGCCAGGTCCAGGCCCAGAATGAACATCTGGCCTTTGCCGAACCGTCTTCCGGCGGGGATTATCATCTGCGCTCCGCCGGGCCCACTCAGGTCAAGCTGCCTGGTAGTCTCCCAGGTCCCGTCCGGGTTGCGCTGAAAGTCTCCGCAACTTAATTGCAGAAAGGTCGTACCGGCCGGTTTCCTGCCGCGGGTGACTCTTTGAGTCATGGCTGTTTCTCCCCGAGCTGAATGTTGGGGCGGTGGCGAAGCTGGCGGGTTAGTCATTCTGGGGACCAAAAGCACGAACCAACAGCACCGGACCCTCCGCGTGGCGGACCACCCGGTCGGCGACACTCCCCAATACCCAGCGGCCCACTCCCGAGCGTCCATGCGTGGTCATTGCAATCGCGCTATCCGGCATTTCGCGGGCGCAGTCATTGATTGCTCCGGCGGCGTTACCGTACATCAAACGGGCTTCGACCTGGGGAGCCCCCAGTCCACTCACCTGTAATTTCATTTTTTCAAGATACTGCCGGGCGTCTGCCACAACCGGTTGGTATAGCTCGTCATAGTTGGGCAGGGGGTAGTCCATGTAACTGAAATACTCCGCTGCCGAAGGAATCGCCCGCAACAGCGTGATCCCCAGGCCTAACGCTTTGGACAAGGATATCGCGTGAGGAAGGACCTGTTCCGCTAATGGAGAACCGTCCAGCGGCACGATTATGTCCTTGAGCTCCGATTCAGGGCCAGTCGGTTCGGTAGTCTTGGAACGAATGATCAGCATCGGATAGCCGGTGGCCCGGAGCACCTTGTCGGTTACACTGCCCATGGCCCATCGGGTAACACCCGACCTGCCATGGGTCGACATGACGATCAGAGTCTCCGGTTGTTTTTCTGCTTCAGTGACAATAATAGTTGCTGCATCACCTTCCAACACATTGGTTGACACCGAAAAACCAACTTCTTTGAGATGGGCGGCCTGCTCCTTCAAATAGTCCTCGGCCAGAGTCCTGAAGGTCTCGGATACCTGGTCCAAATAGATCCCCCGGGCCGGGTCAGACAATTCTGTCGGCGGCGGGCTAAACACGCGGAGCAGCTCAATCTTCGCCAACAGGGGTCTGGCGACTAGCTGAGCGTAGGGCAGCGCCTGTTCTGCTGTCTCCGAGCCGTCCAGGGCAACCAGAATCCGGTTGTACATGGATTTGAACCTCGCATTAGCTGTTTTTGTCCGGGGACTGATTGGCGCGAACCACCAGCACCGGGACGCCAGCGTGACGTACCACCCGGTCAGTAACGCTGCCCATCACCCAGCGGGCGATCCCAGAATACCCATGGGTGGTCATCGCCACCATTTTATCAGAGTCGTGCCCCACCGATTCTATGATCGCTTCTGGAGCATGTTCCTTGATCAAATCTTCTTCTACCGACCACACGCCCTGTTTTTGCAGCTTCTCTCGCACATCATGCAAATAGTTCATGGCGGCAGCATCGGCTTCGTTGGAAAACACCTCATAATTGCCAGTATACACCGTGGCCCCACCGCCCATGAGATGACCTTCCAGATAGTGCTGATATTCTTCCAAGGCCGGCCGGGCCCGTACTAATTTCAGGTGTAGGCCAAGGGACTTGGCCAGAAAAACGACATGGGGTAGTATCTGCTCCGCGACGGTTGATCCATCCAGCGGCACCACGATGGTCTTGAGACCTTCCCGGCTCAACGAAAGGTCTTCCTGGGAGCGGATGATCCAAAGCGGGTTCTTGATGGCGTGCAATACTTTGTCGGTTATACTGCCAAAAACCCAGCGTCCAATTCCGGTCCGGCCGTGAGTTGAAATGACCACCAGCGCATCCGGGTCAGCTTCTGACTCAGCGACGATGCATGAAGCCGGATCACCGGCCCGCACCAGGCAGGAAATCTCGGCCCGGGCGTCTGGGATCGAACCCTTGACCCGGTCCAGATAGTCGTAGACCTGATCCTGGAGGGCGGCGTCCATCTGGTCCAGATATCGTCCGTGAGCCGGGTCCGACAGCTCGGCGGGGTAAGGAGAATAAGCCCGAAGCAGTAGAATTGGCACGGTTAGCTTTTGGGCGAACATTCGTACGTAGGGCAGCACCTGTTCCGCCATTGGAGAGCCGTCCAGCGGGACGATAATCCGGCTATACATGGTGTGGTCTCCTCGTTTGCCTGGCTCAGAAATAGTAAGCCAGTTGATAGTACCGTAGAGGCAGTTCCAACTGGACCAGATCCCGATAGTCTCCCCAGCTATCCCGAATCCACTCTTCCAAGACCCCTACCTGCTGGAATCCCATACTCATGGCGGCAGAGATGGCGGCGTCTTCATGCTTGCTCACCAGCTGGAAGAATACTTTATGCAGACCCAGGTTTACCGCGACGTCCAGTAATTCACGAATGAGGCGACGACCCAATCCCACTTCCCGAAAAGCCGGGTCAACGACAATTCTGATTTCTCCAATATGACTGCGGGCAATGGCCCGGCTCCGATGGAGCGTGGCGTCGGCGATGATGTTATCACCGAAAAGCGCCACGATGGGTATTACCCGGCTGAAGTCGATATCATTGGTCCACCTTTGAATCACCTGCGGCGAGGTGACGTCCTCTTTCAAGTACACCCGCTCTTCCTCGGGTAGACGCTGAAACAGGTCAAGTAGACCGGCCTGGTCACCCGCCATCAATGGCCTCAGCACCACGCGAGTTTCGTCTCTGAGCATGATGGTCTTGGGATAGGATTCGATGTCCGGCAATGTGGAGGTAGTCATCAGTATCCTTCTACAGTATCCTTCTACAGTATCCTTCTAAAGTCAACATTAATTGCTATACGTATGGCATTACGGTGTCGGTCAGGCAATATCCATGCTCAATATCCAGGCTAATGGGGCCAGGCTAATTCAAGCCGTCCGGATGCACCATGTAGATTGGAGCTACATGGGACTGGAGCAACTGCCCGGCCACGCTCCCCATGACCCGGCGGGCCAAGCCGGTGCGTCCGTGACTGGCCATCGCAATCATATTTACCTTTTCGTGAGATGCGTAGTTTGCGATCTCCCTGGCCGCATCGTCAGAGGTAACTGCCGCTTTTGTGCCGCCTTTGGGAAAATACTCATGAATAATATGCTCCAGGTAATCCAGGGCGTTCTGGCGCACCCGCTGGTCAGCTTGCCCCTTGCTCTCCACGGTGGTCCCGCCCACATCCCCCTGGGTTGCGCCGGCCAAAAACCCCTGGGTCGACGAGTGGGGTTCAATGTTGTGGTGTTGGCCCCAATTGACCGTGCCCTCCGAGGGTTTCACAACCTGTAACAGGTGCACCTCGGCCCCGGTTGATTGAACCAACTCAGCGGCAGGCTTTAGCACCGCTTCAGAGAATTTTGAGCCATCTAGAGGGATCAGAATTTTCATGGTAACCTCCTTCGTAGCCTACCGGTGTAACCCGCCGGTGTATCCCGCCGGTGTAACCCGCCTGGCGCACTGATTGGTCGGGGGCGGCTGGTAATTACATTAGCTGGGCTAGATGCCGTCATCGTGATGAGTGGCTGGTGCGGTCGTGAAAAACCTGTGAAGAAGGAAGAACAGAAGGAAGAACAAAAGGAAGAACAAGATGGCCCCGATCAAGCATTCACCTCTGGTGGCAGCACTGCTCAGACCCGAAGCATACCCGGACCAGGTCGCTTCGGTAGAGCTGGTGGAGACCCATATCTCCTACCTGTTCCTGACCGGTCAGTACGTGTACAAGGTCAAAAAGCCGGTGGACTACGGTTTCTTGGACTTCACCACGCTGGAACAACGCCGTTACTATTGCCACCAGGAAGTGGATTTGAACCGGCGCCTCTCTCCCCAGGTATATGTGGGAGTAGTCGAGGTTAATCAGAAGGGTGACGCATTCACCTTCGGCGGTGCCGGGGAGACCGTAGACTACGCAGTAAAAATGGTCCAGTTGCCCAGGGAGCGGGCCATGACCCACTTGCTGCAGCGAGGTCTGGTCAGCGAAAGGGACATCCGTCGCCTGGCGGTGAAAATTGCCAACTTTCACCGAAGGGCTGAGACCGGCCCGGAGATTACCGAACTGGGCGACTGGGATGCAGTGGGCCGGAACATCGCCGAAAACTTTCAGCAGACGGCAAGGTTCATCGGAACCGGTCTGGCTCAAGCTGAGTTCGATGACCTGCGCGCCTACGGCCGGGCCTTCCTGGACCAGAAAAGGAGTCGATTCGACCAGAGAGCCGCGGAGGGCCGGATCAAAGACGGTCACGGCGACCTGCATACCGCGCAGATCTTCCTGGAAAACGGTATCAGCATCATCGATTGCATCGAGTTCAACAACCGGTTTCGCTATTCAGATGTCGCCGAAGACATCGCCTTCCTGGCGATGGACCTGGACTACCATCACCGGCCCGACCTGTCCCAGCTTTTTGTCCAGACGTACATCGAGGAATCCGGCGATGACGGCGTCGCCGGCTTGCTGGACTTTTTCAAGGCCTACCGGGCCTACGTGCGGGGCAAGGTGACCAGCTTCCGATTGGATGACGCCCAACTGGCTGAAGAGGAACGTGATCGGGTATTGGCCACCGCCAGGTCCTACTTTCAGCTCGCTCATTCTTACCTGCCAATACTTCCTCAGCCTACTTTGATTCTGGTGGCTGGACTCACCGGCGCCGGCAAATCTGCCGTGGCCCAGGAATTGGCCCGCCGCTGGGACCTGGCCTACATATCTTCGGACATCACTCGGAAAGAACTGGCCGGCATTCCGCTGGAGGAACACCGGTACCAGGATTTCGGTCAGGGGATATACTCCTCCGACTTTTCCCGCCGGACCTACCAGGCCATGCTGGCCCAGGCCGCGCGGCACCTGTCGGGAGGGCGTTCGGTAGTGATGGACGGCACCTTCCGCCGGGCCAGGGAACGGAGCCTGGCTGCAGTGTTGGGTAAAGAGCACAACGCTGGTGTATGGATGGTGGAGTGTGTGCTGCCCCCAGATATCGCTCGGCAGCGGTTGGACCAACGGGTGGAAGCCGGAGGAGAAATTTCCGATGGACGGTGGGAAATTTACCAGCAGCAGCAGCAAGAGTGGGAACCGGTACAGGAAGTCGCCGAGGAACGGCATCTGATGTTGGACACCAGCGGGTCGTTGCCGGAAACCATGGGCGACCTGCTTTACCGGTTCTATTGCAACATTATGTAATATAACTCATGTAATGTACTTCCCTTCGTCCCGGAATAGCCACCACCGCGCCACTTTGTACCCCTCAACTATAATAAATACCGGCACTGCCGCCCCCAGCATTAACCCCCAGTCCTTGATGCCCAGGGGTACCGTGTGCAGGGCGGTTTGCAAAAAGGGAACGTAGACGGCTGCCGCCTGGAGACCTACCGCGAAGGTCCAGGCCAGCAATACCCAGGGATTGGACCAGAAGCCGATCAGGGGCAGCGGGCTGCCCAGAGTCCTGAAATTGAAAACGTTGATCTTTTCCATGAGGATCAGTCCGGTAAAGGCGACGGTTTGGGCCAACTCCACCGAGTAGCCTCCCGCCAGGTAGTGGTGAAACAGCCACAGTGTACCCAGCCCCATATAGGTGCCGATCACCAGCACGGTAAG
>DASTLM010000342.1:0-3306 GCA_035714945.1 Dehalococcoidia bacterium
CTGCGGGCAGTATTGGCCAGGCCGATCAGGCTGAAGCCACCGACGGCCAGGGTGGTCAGCAGCAGGTGTTGTTGGTTGTTGTTGAAATCCCCAAAGAGGAATATCAATATCCCGATGATGGCGCTGACAACCAGCGAGGTCAGGGTGGTGATGAGCAGAGCTTTGCTCAATCCGGACTCTCCTTATTCGCCTGCAGGACTAACAATTCCGGCCTCTTGATTCTGATCAGGCTACTCCATTATTCTGGTCTTAAGCAAGGGCGGGCCAACCATTAGCCATCGATTTTGGAATTTTGTTGTACCGTGAAATTCTTGGATTCTATGAAGTCTCAGGATAAATTCTGCCCCAGTTGTGCTGCGACACTTCATCTGCTTACGGTTGGGTTTTCGGGCGGATTCGTTTGATTTGGAACACATTAGTCGGTCAGGATGATACCGTCAGGCTAGTCCAACCCCAGCCTGACCCCCGGATGGGCTAGCTGGGTCAGCAGCCCAACTGCCGACACCCTTCCCGCGGAAGCAGCCGCAGGAAATACGATATGATCTTGAGAAACATGATTTTCTATACCGTGGCTGGCAGCATATTGTGGGCGGTTGCCAGCCGGATGGGCGCGGGCCTGGTCATCAACCTGGTCGTATCTCTGCTGGTGCCGCCGATGCTGCTGTTTGGATACGCCCTTTACAAGAGCCGAGGACCTCTATTATAAATAGCGGGTGCCCAAGCTACCCGACGTATTCAAGCAGCTAGCTCGTTCTGGCCTTGACCTGGTCTTCCCTCTGGAATGCCAGGGTTGCCACGCCGGCGGGCAATTATTGTGCGCCACCTGTGTCGCCAAACTAGCCAGACTGGAACCGCCTTTTTGCCCCGTATGCTGCGAACCAGGCTCCGTGGGGCGGTGCGATTGGTGCCTTCTCAACCCGCCCGAGATCGACGGCATTAGATCGCCGTTTTTGATGCAAGGGGTGTTACGAGAGTTGATCCACCGGTTCAAGTACCGCAATCTGCGGTCCGCTGCTCCCGAGTTGGGGCAACTGTTGGCGGATTATCTTTTGACCCATCCCGTGCCCGGACGGGTAATGGTCCCGGTACCGCTGCATCCCAGGCGTCTCCACAGTCGGGGATACAACCAGGCGGCGCTGCTGGCCAAAGAGTTATCAAAGTTAACTGATCTGCCCGTTGCCTCGAGTCTGCTGGCCCGTCGCCAGGATGCCCGTCCGCAGGTTCAGACCGGCAGCCGGCAGCAACGAGCCGACAATGTGCGGGGCAGCTTTGAATGCGTCGCGGGTGTCCAGGGACTGGAGGTACTGCTCATCGACGACGTGAGCACCACTAGCAGCACCCTATCGGAGTGCGCAGCCGTACTGAAGGATGCCGGAGCCCTTTCGGTCTGGGGGCTGGCGCTGGCGAAAGAAGCCTGATCGTCCCCCTATTGAGCTGGAGGAATCGCTACGGCCTCACCCAGGTCTCTGACCAGGCCAGGCAGGAGGAACTGCTGGGCTTGTCGCCCCGCATTTCTGGGAAAGGTTGCCCCTGGGCTACCTGCCCATTGAAGGTCACCTGGGCTTTCCGGGACGGGATGAAGCAACTGTACACGCCGTGGGGCCGTCCCGGTACACTGCCGGCTGCCACGCGCAACATGAACGGTTCAATAAAATCGTACCAGGTCAGCAGAATCGCGTCTTCATCGCTCTCGACGGACTCAGTCCAGAAGGACCTGCCGTCGCCCGACCTGGAGAACTCGGCGTTGATCACCGGTAAATTCTGGTCGGCGAAGGCGGGGAATAGCAACGACTCGATCTCTTCCTGGAGCCAGCGGGCCAGGGCGATGTTGTCGGAATAGACCAGTACCTGGTCGTCAACCACATCGCTTTTCAGGAAGAGAGCGTGGCCCGGCCCGGCTGGAGAAAAGAGGACTCGCCAATGGCTGGTCCGGGTCATCTGCGGGCCGCTGGGTTCCAACTGTAAACGAATAAAGGAATTCTCCCCGGTCAGACGCACCCGGTTGGGGTCGGTGGGGTTGGTAGTCATAAACGCACCATCTCGCAACTTGAAGAGTGGGGCTGCTCAATTGAACCGCCCCCCTCGATTGCCCAAAAATCCCCGGGCCTAGCTCTTGGCTGGGAACCAGTCCTGCTTCCAGGGGAAGTTGCCGTTCCCATTATCGTAGGCGGGCTGGCCCTTTTCCACCCGCTCGCGGTAAGGGCTGGTGACGGGTTCGCTGTAGGGGTAGATACCACCCTCGTAGGCGCTGGGGCCGACTTTGAAGTGCCTGGCCTGCTCCATAGTCTCCACAAAGGGCATGTTCATGTCATACAACTGGTCCACGGTCTTGGGCCGAGGGCCGGCCTTGGAGACATGACCGTACAGTTCCCGGCCGATGATACGTTCGGCCATCCATACGCTGTCGATCAGCTTACCGATGTCCACGCCAGTCTCGATGCCCATATCTTCCATCATGTGCAGCAGGTCTTCAGTGGGGGCCATGCCGGTGGCGCGACCGTTGCCGCAGTAGGGGCAACCGCCGTACCCGCCGATGGTGCCGTCCAGTTCCAGGGTATCCTCCGGTCCCAGGGTGCGCAGGGCGGCGTAGGCGGAGGCGATGGCCATGTTGCGCCCGTTATGCAGGTGCAAGCGGAAGTGATTGATGTTCGGCCAGCGTTCTTTGACCCGGTAGAGGCTCTCTTCAATCTTGTCCGGTCGGCAATGGCTCATGGGATCGCCCATGGAGCAACTGACCACGTTGATGCCCACTTCGTCCCACATTCCGTGCTGCTTCTCCAGCAGCGTCAGCAGGCTGTCCACCGGGAACTCACCCAGGAAGTTTGATCCCCAGCTGGCGTTGCAGCCAATGCCCGCCTCTTTGATGTTCAGTTCCTGCGCCTGAGCGATGATCTGGGGCCACCGTTCCATCTCCTGCATCTGGGTGCGGTTGGTGTTACGCCGGACGAACACATCGCACATGTGGCAGGTCAACCGGGGAAATCCGTCCCGCTCAATGGTCAGGGGCGGTGAGTAAGACCGGGCCCGCTCCACTCCTCGAGAATTCAACGCCAGGGCGGTGTAGGTGACCCCGGGTTTGGGAGTGAACCGGGAAACGATTTCGTCGATGCGCTCCATCTGCGGGGTCCACTTGGGACTGACAAAGGAACCGACCACGATCTGCTTCAGGCCGGTCTCAGATAGAGCGTCCAATAACTCTACTTTGTCGTCCACCGAGATACTGGCCGCCTCAATTTGCATGCCTTCGCGCATGCCTTCCTCTTTATAAAGAACCTTGGGCCAACGATTCATAAAAATCTCCTATTG
>DASTLM010000343.1:0-1792 GCA_035714945.1 Dehalococcoidia bacterium
GCCCGTGCCTCCCCGTTGAGGCCGGGCCCAATCCTCTGGTTAATCTGGGGGCTGATTCCAGACAGGTCTTTTGCAATGGGTGCATGGTTCGACAAGCCGGTCCTGAGCCTGTCGAAGTGGCTCACCATGAGCGGTGTTTAACCCGCTCGCCCTGAGAGCTTGTGAATAAATGGGACGGTGCACCACTGTCATTCCGGCGGATGCCGGAATCCAGAGAACGTCAGGTGTTATGCGAACGTATTCTGTGAACATCGCCTCCTGGGCTCCGGCTTTCACCGGAGCGACGAACGCAAAGTGCATGGTTCGACAAGCCTGTCCTGAGCCTGTCGAAGGGCGCTGACATACCATCGCAAAATATGTTTCCTGATCATGCACTAGGAAGGCCGTAACCGGCGCCCGGCCAGGGGCGCTAGCCATTGCCGGCAAATGCCACCTGCATCACCAGGTGTGATGCAGATTGAGTGGCGCCACCGGCCAGGTCTGGTAGCGCCCCTGCTTTGAACTGACCCTGGTGGTGGGTGCCTTTCCTGGGACCTGCTGCCAGGGTCAGTTCTCCGATGACCCCCACCTTTGCGGGGAGAAGGCATGGCCGAAAGTGATACCAGATTAGAAACCCTGGAAGACGAAGTAAAAGTCCTCAAGGGGGAAGTGAAGCGGACCCTGGTAGACCTGCGGGCGCTTCTGATGCGGGAGGACTCTCCCCTGAACGAGGGATCTCTGTCTCGGCGTATGGCTCAGCCTGACCCGAAGGTGGGGGATGATTCTACTAGCAAGGAGGTGTTCGAAGTGGCAACCCGGACGATGCCCGCCCCGCCCCTCGCGCCGCCTCCGCCGGGCGCCCCCGGCCCTGGTCCTGGTGAGTTTCCCGGTCCCCCGCCTCCGGCTGCCCCTGGCCCCGGCCCTGGTCCCGGTGTGGTTCCCGGTCCACCGCAGCCCTCGGCTGACCCGGTTAGAATGACCGCACCGGAGCGCAAGACGACCGACGCCAGCCGCGCCGAGCCTCTGGAGGGACTGAAAAATCGGAACGGCCGGAACCAGAAAGCCCCCGAGGACCAGCAAATTCTGGACGAAGGGGAGTCGGAAGCGGCCGCTGAGCCGGAAGAGGGGTTGGAAGAGGCGGCTACTGCCAGCTTGGATGACGAAAGACCGGCCCGGGCCAGGCCGGCCCGTAAACCCCGGAAGCCGGAGGGAGACTTGAAACACCGGCTCGCCGACCGGAACGGTCGGGAAAGCCTGAATGACGCGGAGCTTGAGGAAGAGGATGAGGAGGAAGACCAGCCGGAACCCCGGGGCCAGAAGGCACGCCAGGGCAGTATCTATGATGAATATAAGGAGCTGCTGGAAGAGGCCAGAGAGCCTTATCCCATTGAGGACGGCCCCGCCTGGCCTCCCCTGGACGTCAACCTGCTGTCCAGCCTGGTGTACTGGGCGGCCCGGGCCAAGCAGCGGGTGGGGGAACAACAGCTTAAAGATATCCTGGAACTCTACATCCAGTCGGGCCATTCCAGACCCGAGCTACAGGGCTTGTTGCTGCACCTATCCAACATGGTCGATGTCATCATGCCCTCGGCCCCGGGTGAAGGAACCGAAGAGTGGGTGGACTTGATGTTCCACCTCCACGGCATCCTTACCGGAGGTCTGCCGGTGGTCAAAATTCCGCCCATCAAGTTCTCTAGCCAGAGCGATACCGGCCCGGATGGCAAATACTAGGCATGGATAAAGCTATTACCAGCGGCTTGCTCATTATCGCCAGTTTGGTAGCTGCCCTGGCCCTGATTAACGCCGTGCTGCC
>DASTLM010000344.1:0-4114 GCA_035714945.1 Dehalococcoidia bacterium
TGCCGGGTCAGGGCGGACAGAATTCCATTCAAGGGCATAAGCAGTTCACTGTTTCCTGGCAAAGTTTCCTGGCAAAGTTTCCTGGCAAATTAGCTGGCTGACGAATTCGCCATAGCGAAACGGGGCTGACGTCACAACGCCAGTCCCTCTTCCTGTATTCTATGCCCCGGCGGAATCAGGCACAAGCTGAGCCAAAAACAACATCCAGCGGCTTTTTCCATCTCGGACCGCAAAATCAGCCATGGTATAATTGGGCCAACCTCCCAGGATGCCGGTCCTCGGGGGACCCCAGCCCCTGACTTCACCGGCAAGCTACCTGATTGATTGACTGGACCGCAATTGTCTGACACCCAAAATTCCCAGGCCCCCGATATGGAGACCGCCGCCAGGGGCGGCGCCAGGCGCATCGTGGTGAAGGCCGGCACCAGCGTCCTGACCCGGGACGGCAGCAACGGGCTGGACCAGGCGGTGCTGTCCAATCTGGTCGGCCAGATCAGCCAGCTACGGCAGACCCGGGGCAGCGAAGTATTGATGGTAACCTCCGGGGCCATCGCCGCCGGGCGTGGCGTGCTGGGCCGCCGGGCGGAGGCCCGGATGGGGCGGGACATCGTAACCCGTCAGGTGCTGGCCGCCATCGGCCAGGGGCAGTTGATGCGGACCTACCAGGAAGCCTTCGCCGCCCACAATATCAAGATCGCCCAGACGTTATTGACCACCAACGACCTGTTCAACCGGCAGTCATACCTGAACGTGCGCAATACCCTGATGGCCCTGCTGGAACTGGGCGTGGTCCCAATCATCAACGAAAATGACGTGGTGGCGGTGGACGAGATCGGGGAGGTGTTCGGTGACAATGACCGCCTGTCGGCGCTGGTGGCTACCCTGGTCGATGCCGATCTGCTGATTATCCTCACCGACACCGAGGGACTGTACACCGCCGACCCCCGGACCGACCCTGCGGCAACATTGGTCCAGGTAGTTAGTCAGGTGGACCCATCCATTGAGGCGATGGCCGGAGAACACAGCAACCCCTGGGCCAGGGGGGGAATGCCCACCAAAATCCAGGCGGCCCGGCTGGTCGCTACCGCCGGCATTGCCACGGTGATCTGCCAGGGCCGGGCCGACAATGCGGTGCTGCGGGCAGCCCGGGGCGAAAACATCGGCACCTACTTCCAGCCCGCTTCAGGAAAGCTGGAGGCCCGCAAAAGGTGGATGTTGAGTCAGGCCAGCGGGTCCCAGTCCGGCCAGATAATCGTGGATCACGGCGCGGCCATCGCCCTGCAAAAGCAGAGCGTCAGCCTGCTACCCGCCGGGGTCAAGAACGTCATGGGCAAATTCCAGCGCGGCGATATCGTCTACATCGACGAAGAAAAGGGTACCCGCATCGCCTGCGGCATTGCCAATTACACCGCCGCCGACATCGCCCGCATCAGCGGCTTCCGCTCCGACCGAATCCAGAGCATACTGGGCTACCACTACGGCCAGGAAGTGGTCCACCGCAACAACCTGGTGTTGTTAACCGAGTCCAGGAGGACCGGCGGCACGCCCACGGCTACGGATACCGAATCGGAAGACAACTCCCCGGCACCTGAAGGGTCGTGAAGACCCGGCGTAGCAGGGGATGTGCAAATTCCGCCTGCCAAAATGTTACTTCCCCACGCGTTCGAAATGCGGGACCACCTCGACCCGTGTAAATTCTGGTTGATAATCGAATTTTATCAGCGCGTCAAATACAGGGGAAAGTGCCTGTATATCAGGTGTGCTGCAACTGTTCCTCCTACAAAACCTTCGTTGCTTCTGGATCAGTTTTCGGGGTTCAGATCACCAGCGCCGATCAACGGCCCGGGTGTGCTAAAATGTTTCTTACCCGCCAGAGGAAAAGTAAAATGCAGCCTTTTTCAGCCAGTCACAACCTGGTGTTATTCTGGTAACGTAAATTGAGTAAAGTTACTCGAGTAAGGTAACTCCAGTAATTCGCGGCCTGCCCTCGATGAGTCCGGCAACCCACTTTCAGGAGAAAGCACGACCATGGCCTCCAGCGTTGGCGCACTATCGCTTGTTGAGATGGGTAAGGCCGCCAGAGAGGCCGCCCGCTTGCTTGCCCGGACGCCGGCCGGCACCCGCAATCAGGCCCTGCTCAATATCGCCCACGCCCTGGAACACGACCAGCGGGAAACGCTTTCCGCCAACCATCAGGACTGCGCCGATGCCAATGCCGAAGGCATGAACGAGGCGATGCTGGACCGCCTGGTGTTGACGCCGGAACGCCTCAACGCCATGGCCCAGGACCTGCGCAACATCGCGGGCCTGCCCGACCCGGTGGGCGAAACCATGGACAGCAAGACCCTGGACAACGGCCTGGTCCTGGAAAAGCGGCGGGTGCCCCTGGGAGTCATCGCCAGCATCTACGAGAGCCGCCCCAACGTGACGGTGGACATTACCGCCCTGTGCTTGAAATCGGGCAACGCCTGCATCCTGCGGGGAGGCAAGGAAAGCCTCCGTACCAATGCCGCCCTGGTAAAGCTGATTCACCGGGCGTTCGGCTCCGCCGGCATTGCCCGGGAAACCGTGCAGTACATCGACAACCCGGACCGGGCCCTGCTCAATACCTTGCTCCGGATGACAGAATCTGTCAGCCTGTTGATCCCCCGGGGCGGCGCCGGCCTGATCAAATTCGTGGCCGAGAACGCCACCATGCCGGTGGTTACCGGGGGCATCGGGGTCTGCCACACCTACATTGACCGGGCCGCCGACCTGAACATGGCCGCCAACATCGTGTTCAACGCCAAGGTGCAACGGCCCACGGTCTGCAACGCCCTGGACACGGTGCTGGTCCACGCCGGAATCGCTCCCCTTTGCCTGCCGTTGATCGCCAGCCGGCTGGGCGCTGCCGGGGTCGAATTGCACTGCGACCACCGGGCGTTGAGCATCCTTGGCCCCCAGCCGGGGGCGAAAATTTTGCCCGCCACCGATGAGGACTGGGGCAAGGAGTTCCTGGCCTTGACCGCCGCCATCAAGGTGGTCGACTCCCTGGACGACGCGCTGGCCCATATTGAGACCTACGGTTCAGGCCACTCCGACGCCATCGTAACCGAAGACCCGGCCGCCGCTAACCGCTTCCTGGACGAGGTCGATTCCTGCGCAGTTTATGTCAACGCTAGCACCCGCTTTACCGACGGCGCCCAGTTCGGGTTTGGGGCCGAAGTGGGCATCAGCACTCAAAAATTTCACGCCCGAGGCCCCATGGGCCTGCGGGAACTAACGTCATACAAGTGGCTGGTCAGGGGCACCGGCCAGACCAGGTCGTAAGATAACGTGATAGACCCCGATGATTGACTTGAATGGTTGACTTGAATGGTTGACTTCAATTTCGAGCGCGAGGTGCGCACTCCCTACTCCGAAGCCTACGCCATCCTGGAAGATGACCGGCCCATCGGCCGGGCCGACCTCCACTTCGCCTCGAACGTGGTCCACGTGACCCTGGTATTGGACGAAAGCATCACTCAAGAAGCGGTGCAGGAAATAATCGACACCATCGATGAAGACCTGGCCGATGCCGTGGGCATCAACCGGGAGGAGTTCATCATCCACGTATTTCAGGGCCGGGAGACCGGGGTGTTCAGCGACAGCAGCTTCGGCGAGAACGGCAACGACCACTGACCACGGCGTCCTCCGGCTCCGGGCAACGACACCTGCAGTAACCGCTCCCGGCCGGGCGCTGCGGTACTCCTGGCGAACCGCGGTTTCACTGCTAACTACAAGTCAACCACAAAATCGCCGCCTGGCTGCCTCAGGTCGCCGCGCTGGAACTGATGGCGACGACCAGGGAGCACCCGTTTCAGCTGCGACCCCAGAGCAGTATTGCGCTATAATTCTGGGGGGCAATTATGATTATCGACGCTCACTGCCACATACTGCCGGACAGCTTTCCGGAACGTCACGCCGAGCTATCGGCCCTCGATGCCACCTGCGCCAGTCTTTTCCCCAATGCGAACCCCAGGATGGCAACTGCCGAAGACTTGACCGGGGCGATGCAGAAGGCCGGAGTCGACCATTCGGTGGTTATGGGCATGGGTTGGGCCAACCTGGAGCTGGCCCGGGAAGCCAACGACTA
>DASTLM010000345.1:0-5113 GCA_035714945.1 Dehalococcoidia bacterium
TCCCCCGCGGTCGATGATGAGGGTGCTCACTCCTTCCCGGGCCGCATAGAGGCCGGCAGTGAGTCCCGCCGGGCCGGCTCCAATGATTACGAGGTCGTAATAGCTTCTTTGGGCCTGACGGCGAATGCCCAGCTTGTCGGCCAGTTCGGCGTTGCTGGGTTCCGCCAAAACCGAACCATCAGGGAAGATTATAGTAGGTATTATCTGCTTTCCGTTGTTCACTCTTTGGACATAAGCCTGGGCTTCTACGTCCTGGTCAATATCGTGCCACTCATAAGGGACCCGCTGCTCGGCCAGGAACTGTTTGGCCCGCTTGCAGTCCGGGCACCAGGGCGCTCCATACATCTGGATTGGTCGCTGCGCCATTTACTCTTGTCTCCTGGTTAACGCAAATTGGGAAGAAGAAGCGTTCAAACTTCCCGCGGCTGGCAAGTTTCCACAAGTTTGACCAGCTTATTTCTTTTGATGTCATTCTGGGTTGGAAGATTCATGTAGTTGTGCCCTGAAACGCAGGTTGGTCACATTCCGTGACAGGGCACTGTCACACGTATGGAATAGGAATTTAGTTCCCCCAGGCCCGAACAACCAACACTAGCGGGTGGTGGACCTAGCCGTTGTGCCGCCGCCGTCCCTCTCGTCTGGCGCGGTCTATGATAGATTGCTTCAAGGATGGAGGAGGCGCGACCATGGGGAATCGAGATAGCACCTCTATGGTCGCTGCCAGTGTATCCACAAAAGCCCGGCAGGGTCCGCACTTTTCCAGATGAGCCTGAATGGAGGAACGCTTCTGGGGGGAAAGGCCATCTTCTAGATAACCCGACGCCAACTTGCGGGTTGCGGTACAGTCTGCGTCATCCCGACTGAGCAATTTCTTGAACATGTCTATCAGGGCTGTCATCCTCCATATTCTAAGGCCAGGACCTAACGCGGGCAATATTACTTCTTCCGTTTACCCGGGACCTGTCTACTATCTCTCTCAAGTATCCCAGCCCGTTAATTGAGTGAAACAAGCTTATATTTGTGGACAAACCGATCAATTGAGATGCACAATGCAACCAAAAGGTTGCATATCAAGGTCAGAGGGATGGCAAGAGAAAATCAGGCCCGGCTAGCTTTCGAGGACATCGTAGAGCAGCACAGTGATTTCGTCTATAACCTGACCTACCGCATCTTGAACAACCACGCCGACGCCGAAGATGCGACTCAGGACGCCTTCGTCCAGGCTTACCGCAACTTTGACCGCTTCCGGGGCGACTCTAAAGTCAGCACCTGGCTCTATCGCATTGCCGTCAATGCGGCATTGATGAGGCTGCGTAAGGACCGGAACCGGAGGTTGCTAACCCAGACAGGATACGAGGATATGCAACAGGTCAGCTCCTGGGAAGGTCCGGAGAAGCTGGCTCTGAACAGCGAGCTCAGGGAGCACCTGGAGGAGGGTCTGGAGTTGCTGCCGTCCAACTTGCGGACCATTGTGGTATTGCGGGATATCCAGGGGCTGAGCAACGAAGAAGTTGCCGAAGTATTGCGCATATCCATATCTGCCCTGAAGGCGCGCCTGCACCGGGGGCGGGTATTGCTCCGCAAATACCTGGTGGACTACACGGAGCAGAAGCAGTAGGTTCTATAGACCTCGCCCATCATCGGCCCTGTTTATGGTCAGACCCTTCGATATCCTTCACTCCCCTTCACTGTATCGTCTTGATATAGTCGATGATTGCCTGCACTTCAGCGTCAGTGAGCTGTTCCCGGAAGTTCTGGGGCATAACGCCCGGCAGGAACCCCTGCACCACCCTGGCGTTGGGCGTCAGGATGGACTCCTTCAGGTAGGCCTCGTCGACGACGACTGTCGATCCATCGGTGAGGGTCTCGGCCTTGCCAAAGAGGCCCTGCCAGGTCGGCCCTACACTGGGATTTCCATCAGCGGAGTGACATGCGGTGCATCCCCTTCGACGTGCCAACTGGGCGCCTTGCTCTGGGGTCACTGCCACGGGCTCCAAGGTAGGAGTGGCCGTCGGAGCGGGGGTGGCTGTGGGAGCTGGAGTAGGACTTGCGCAGGCCGCCAGGAAAGTGACAGAAGCAAAGACAATGACTATTACTCTATGGTGCCTCAAGGAACCGACCTCCTGAATAATCCCCGGAGAATAACAGGGAGACGTGCTCAAAGCACGCCACCCTGTCTCCCCCATAATCGCTGTAGCCGGGGAACGCGGTGTTGGTTTACCCGCAGTCCGAAGCCACAGTAGGCATGAAGTTGTAGTCCACTCCCTGGCTCACCGCGCCGCCGGACATGGGGGACTCAAAGTCCCGCACCGCGGTATGGACGAACCACACACCTTCCGCTCCCGGGGCGCCACCATGGGTATCGTTGGCCATGTCGTGGAAGTGGGTGAAACCAGGTCCGAACTGCGCCTCAACCCGTTCCTGGTCCCTTTTGCAAAATACGCCGGGAACACCCAGGGCCACCCAGTTCAGGTTTTCCGCCTGCTGAAGGCCCAGGTTGTCCAGGTGCAGCGCGATCACCGTGCCGCTGTCCGGCAGCATGAACGCCCGATGGTCGCTCATGGAGGGCATTGCTACCGGCTCCATGAGCGACGTTAGCTGCTGCCAGAACCGGCTGTCCCTCTGAGACCCGCTGACTTCTCCTTGCAGCTGTGTTATCTGGGCTTGCAGGTCGGCTATCTGCCGGTCCTTAGCATCAACCTCTTCTTGGGAAATGGCGTTGCCACAAGCCGCCAGGACAAAAAGACTGAATACGCCTAATACCCCTGATGTAAAAAGCCGAATTGGCTTCCGGTGGGCCATTGGTTTATCCTCCTTAAAAATTCGCTTCCGTTCTTGCTCCAGGTCTCGAATTAACCTGGAAAGAAGGGTGCCGCCGTCCGTGTCCAGCAGGTCAGCACTTCCCCTTGAAGTGGGTTCCTAACTCACCGTTGGGTTCAACATCTCACCTCCGTCACTCAAGTATTTGATAAGCGGTCCAGCCCCCAATTTGCCCAGCGACGCCACACTACACCCGAAGCGCTAACCAGACCCGATAACTACTGTGCCTCTGGCGAGCACAGCTCAACTTCGGCTTCCCAGCAAGTCTTGGGCAACCATTTTTTTAGATGCGCCAACCCTGGGAGAGGTTCAAGAGGTTGAGATCGGAGCTGCGCTTCATCACCTGCTCCAGTCTGGCGTCTACCTCTTCCTTATGCCAGAAGTGGAACTGGAGGTCCTGGACCCATTCAAAATAAGAGACCACCACGCCCCCAGAATTGGCCAGGATGTCAGGCACCACCGTAATTCCCCGGCGCTCCAGAATGGCATCGGCCTCAGGAAGGGGATGTTTACCAGAGCGCACTTCCAGGTCATCCACATGGCCGGGCGCCCTCACCCCAACCAATCCGTCTCAGGCGGACCTCAGGCGGATTGGTCACCCCTCTCCCAGTGGGAGAGGGGTCCGGGGGTGAGGGAATACTGCCCTTTAACTACCCTAACAGCTCAGGATTTACGGTTCAGTAGTCTGGCATACATATCCAACAGACCGGAGCGAATTACTATAGTTACAACCATTCTGATAATTCGGCATCTAAGCAAATGATAAGCAACGTTTTGAAAGTATTTATTTCATCAGGGTGCTACGGTTGCCACCGGGCACAGCAGTTGGCCGGGTGGGCACAGAAGTTACAGCCCCGGTTGGAGGTATGTATGGTGGACCTGGCTGAAAACCCGGATGCGGATATGGGCGTGGTGTTCGCGGTTCCTACTTACGTATACAACGGAAATCCCTTATTTTTGGGGAACCCCAGCCCGCAAGAGCTTCAAAGGTGGCTGGACAGCTTGGATCTGGAGGCTTGATGCATGGGGCCAGGTATTAACTACCGGGGCAGCTTTGCCACCCAGGACGTTTCTGGCGTTGCCACATCACTACCGGAGGCGCCGGACCAACTGGCGTTGTTGAGCGCCATGGATATTTTTCAGGACCTCTCAGAGGAGCAAATCGCAGTCCTGATAGACCGGTCCCCCATGCGGACGGCCCGCAAGGGGACTATGATCTACGGGGCCGACGGCCCGGAGGTGCTCTTCCTCTTGAAGTCAGGCCGGGCCGAGCTCTTTCGCCTGTCGCCCGATGGCAAGAAGCTCACCCTGGCCCTGGTAAAGCAGGGGACCTTCCTGGGGGAGATGTCCTTGATCGGGCTGCGAATGGAGGGGACTTTCGCCATGGCTACCGAAGACAGTGTCATCTGCGCCCTCAGCCACCACGATGTGGCATCTCTGATTCTGGAGCACCCCACGGTGGGGCTGCGGATTATCCAGGCCCTGGCGCAGCGGCTCCAGGAGACCCGAAACTCCCTGCAGGAAATGATCTTCAATGATGTTACGGGGCGGGTGGCCGCCCTGCTGCTGAACCTGGCCGACCAGAACTCCAACGAGATCAAAGGCTACTCCCACCAGGACCTGGCCGCCATGGTGGGCTGTCTGCGGGAAAGCTTCACTACGGTGCTGGACCGCTTCAAACGCAGCGAAGCCGTAGCTACCGGCCGCAAGCGCATCCAGATCACCGACCGGACCCAGTTGGAGCGCATTGTGTTCCAGAGGTCTGGAGTTCTCCCAGGTACCTTAGGCACCTATTCGGAGCGGGCTTATCAGTAGCGAACGATAGGGTTACCGTCCTCAGGCAAGACGCAGCTTGGGCGATGCCAGCAGGTCATGAGACATGTCCAGTTTGCGAAGAGAATTAGTGAAAGGGCATTTTACCTGCGGGCCAGCATTGGCCCTGATTTTAGTCTTGCTAATTTCCTAGCAGTATTCATTGGGAGGCATCGATGGCAAAGGCAAAGGTTAATCGGCGAGTTTCCGAGTCAGCGGCCCGGGCAACGGCCCAGCGTCGACGCCGCAACCTGCTCTGGTCTGGAGGCATTGTCATACTTGCGGTGGCGCTCATTGCGGTGGTGGCGGCATTAGGGCTGCCGGGACTGGGCGCTCCCGACGTAATCCCCGGTACGTCGCAGGCGAACTTTGATATAAGCCTTTACCAGGGAGAAGACGAGCTCGGCTCTAATGAGCTGGACTTTGCCCAGTTACAGGGGCAGCCCATAGTACTGAACTTCTGGGCCGGTCTGTGCCCGCC
>DASTLM010000346.1:0-13220 GCA_035714945.1 Dehalococcoidia bacterium
CCGGCTCCTGGCGCAGATCACCGGGATGAACGTGGAGACGATTCGGCGGGGACGGCGGGAGTTGGATCGGTCGCTGGAAGGCCGTCCGGTCCATGGAGTGCGCCTGGAAGGTGGTCGTCCTCCCCTGGTTGAAGAAAAGGACCCGGATATAGAGCGGGACTTAGCCGCCCTGGTTGAAGCTGAGACGGGAGGTGACCCCATGGGAGGGCAGAAATGGGTGTCTATCCGGCCTACAAACTTGTTAACATCGTCGGTTAAGCGATAACCCTAAAACGAAGCTCGAAAGTTCTGGCTTCTGTACGTTCAGGCCCACCAGCCCCATCTGGGCCGCCATCAACCGGACAGCCCCCACCAGGTCCCCCATTCTGGGTCAACTCGGTTGCCAAATCCGTCAACCATGGCCAAATTCACTCTGATGTACGTGACTTATTCGACCCCCAGGACATAAGCTATTAGTGCTGGCGCGAATTGTCACAAAAAACTCACATCAGAATCACTAAATTGATATTAATGGGACGCTGCCCTAAATTGAATCGTAAGGGCCAGGAAAAGTCTCACAAACTCGCCGATTTATATCATCAATTTTATATCATCAATGCGTCAAGATCACCCAGATGCAGTCGTGGGGACGGCCTAATCAGTTGATTCAGGTGAAACGTTAATGTCAAAAATACTCATAGTCGACGATGAACCCGCGGTTCTGAATTTCCTGAACCGTCTCTTTGAAGACGCTGGTTTTGAGACCGTGGGCGCTCCCGATGGGGTGATTGGACTTAAACAGTTCTTCACATCTCAGCCCGACGTGGCGGTGGTGGATATCATGATGCCCAACATGGACGGCATGGAGTTGTGCCGGCGCATCCGAGAGGTGTCCTACGTTCCGGTTATCGTGCTTACCGCCCTGGAGCGGGTGGACCAGAAGGTACGGACCTTCTCCGCCGGCGCCGACGACTACGTGACCAAGCCGGTTAGCGGCCGGGAGTTGCTGTCGCGAGTTGAGGCCTGTCTGCGTCGCGCCCATTGGCCCAGCACCGACGAGGTAACACCCAACTACACCGACCCCCACCTGAGCGTGGACTTCGCCCGACGGGAAGTGTACATCGATGGTGACAAGCGAGACCTGACGCCCATCGAGTATTCGCTGCTGTGCATGTTTGTGCGGCGGCCCGGCGAGGCCCTGGCTTCGGAGTTCCTGCTGACCAACGTTTGGGGCCGGGATTACGATACTTTGGGGCTGGTAAAGTGGCACGTCAGCAATCTGCGCAAAAAACTGGAGAACAAGGAAGGCATAATGCCCCCAATAATGACCGTGCGCGGTTTCGGATACCGCTACGAGCGTCACTCCAACAACTAGCAGGTTGATGAAAAACCCTGCCGGCGTCCTGCCACCGGCACCGCCGACTAACGGTACATCGGTCTGAAGAAACTGTGCAAGAAATTGCGGTTGTGGGCCCAGGAATGAGCTCGTTTCACCACCGCGTCGGGTATTTTTTCGCCCTTTCGGTGGGTGATCCACATGGTCTCGTAGTTGCTCAGCTCCGGCGGAGCGTCGGCGGTGAAGATAACCTCGCACCCCTCGGACTCGACGAAAGTCTTCAGGCTGTCATAGCCTTTCACCTTTCGGCTGGGCGTTTGATAAATGTAGAGTTCAGTACAACCCATCAATTCGTCAAGGTGGTCATTGCCGTTGCCGCGCCCACCGCCCTGGCGCAGGTGCCTCCGATTGAACCCGTAATCCCCCAGATTTCGGTTAATCATCGCTTCACTCCTCCTCCAAATGGTCCCTCAAATGGTCCCTCAAATGGTCCCTGAAGGGGCTAATCTGGTGAAACTTGAGCCCAAGCCTGAGCTTCAACCGGCGGTGAATCGCTTCGAGCGATTTTAGCAGAAGCGATCTAGCCCGACAATCTGGCCCAGGCAATGCCATCTAAACCTGCAGCGCGCCGTCGCCAAATATGGACCCACCGCCCGCTGTTGGTGAGCCAGCCGGAGGCTGAACGGGCAAATTTTGTTCCCCCTAGAACAGATCGAGACAAACAGATCGAGACAAAACTTTATCCAACACCTGGATATCCCTTGAATTTGGCCTGTTCCCGAGATACAACGGCGCTGCCTTCGATTGGGTCCTGAATTCGATTGGGTCCCGAAAGGGAAGATTCGTTGTCATTGGATCAATGAATGATATAATGCAAGCAGGTCGCACCGAGAATCTATGCCATGTTTGGGCCGGCTGGCGCCTGGATGCTTCCGGTATCTCAGCGGGGGTGGAGACGATCGATTTGAAAGCTACTGCTCAAGTTTCTGGCCTGGTTAGAGAAATCGTTGAAGCCATTTTGCTGGCCCTGGTTGTCTTCGTGGTAATCCAGACCAGTGTCCAGAACTTCCGGGTTGAAGGCTCCAGCATGCAACCTACTCTGGAGGGAGGGGAGTACCTGCTGGTCAACAAGCTGGTCTATTTCAAGCTTGACCGGGAACGCCTGGCGCGGGTGATTCCCTTCTGGAAGGCAGAGACCTCCGATGAAAGCTTGGACGAAAGCTTTGCGGTACATCCACCCAAATCGGGGGAAGTCATCGTTTTCCACTATCCTGGCGACACCCGGCGGGACTTTGTCAAGCGGGTCATCGGCGTTCCCGGTGACCGGGTAGAAATCCGCCGGGGGACGGTTTACCTGAACGGTGAGTCCCTGGATGAACCCTACATTACGGTTCAGGACACGTCGGACATGAACCAGCTGGTCCTGAAGGACAAGGAATATTTTGTGCTGGGGGACAACCGCCGGGGCAGCAACGACTCCCGTAGTTGGGGACCAGTGCCAGAAGAACTTATCCTGGGCAAGGCCTGGATCGTTTACTGGCCCCTGGCGAACTGGACCATGCTGAAGTAGCGGAAAGCACTTTGATGGTCGATATATGCGGCCCAATCATCGCTGGTCGGGAGCCGGTCCTGACCAGCGATGGGTTAGCTTTTTGCCGGTCCCACCAGCACATCGTTCCCTTCGATGCGTATCTCGAACAGTCTCAGCGGGGCATCCGCCGGGGGCGTTATCACCTCCCCGGTGGTCACATTGAACAGGGCGCCGTGCAGCGGGCACTGGACTTCAGCCCCGTCCAGGTCCCCTTCGGATAGCGAAGCGTAAGAATGGGAGCAAACATCGTCGCAAGCGTAGATCGTTCCCGCGACGTTGGCCAGCAGGACCTGCTCGCCGCCTACTGCCACCGCCTTCATATCCCCGGGGCCAAGGTCGCTGAGCGACGCAACCTTCACGAAGTCTCCGTCTGCCATGAATATTCCTCCAGAATTAATCAGGATTATCACCGCTTTTCCTCAGATTAATGGCGGCTACCCATCCGGTGGCCATAGCTATTATAGGGTAGTGGGTCTGAGTTGGGAAAGGGTGGCCAGGTCTGACGAGTCAAGAGTCAATATGATATTGCAACCCCGAGACGGGCTATGCTATAATTTTCGCGAATGATTATTGATGGAAGAAGGGTTATACGGGACTAATGATTGACGAGGCTATCCGGGAACGACTTACCAAAGAATACCAGGTCCACGAAACTGACACCGGCTCCAGCGAAGTCCAAGTGGCTGTGCTGACCGAGCGAATCAAGCAAATTACCGACCACCTCAGATTCCACAAAAAGGACGTCCACTCTCGCCGCGGCCTGGTTTACCTGGTCTCCAAGCGCCGGCGGTTGCTCAACTACCTTAGCAACGAAGACGTCCGCCGCTACCAGACCTTGATCAGCAGGTTGGGATTGCGGCGTTAAGACCCTTGAATCAGCACCCCGGGCAGGGTGCTGATTTGCTTATTGCCAGCCGGCCAGTTTGGCCTTCCCCGATTTTGACGCGAGGTCTGATACCTTTATTATGTCCACTACTGCAATTCCTACCATCGTAGAACGAGTAATTGGAAACGGGACATTAGTTATGGAAGCCGGCAAGCTGGCCTTTCAAGCGCACGGATCCGTAACCCTCAAGTATGGCGATACCGTTATTCTAGCTACCGCCGTAATGTCCGACAAACCCCGCGCGGACGTAGATTTTCTCCCCCTGACCGTCGAATACGAAGAGCGGCTCTACGCCGCCGGTAAGATACCGGGCAGCTTCTTCCGTCGGGAAGGGCGGCCCGGTCAGGAAGCAATTCTATCGGCCCGGCTCGCCGACCGGTCCATCCGCCCCCTGTTCCCCAAGTCGCTGCACAACGAAATCCAGGTGATCTTGACCGTGCTCTCCGCAGACCCTCAGAATCCGCCGGAGGTCATCGCCATGATCGGAGCATCGGCGGCCCTGTCAATGTCCCATATACCCTTCGACGGGCCCATCGGCGCTTGTCGTATTGCTTACAACAAACACGACAATCGTTACATTGTCCATCCCACCTATCAAGAAATCGAGGAAGGCGACCTGAACCTGGTGGTTAGCAGCAGCCGCGACGCCATCATCATGGTCGAGGCTGGCTCCAATGAAGTCTCCGAAGACGTAATCCTGGAGGGCATCCGCCTGGCCCAGGAAGCCAACCAGATTGCCATTGACCTGATTGAAGAACTCACCAGCAAGGCTGGCCGGCCCAAGTTGGAGGTTCCCGCCAGTTCCGACGAGGCCAAGCAACTGGAAGACCGGATTCACAGCACGCTCAACGGCCGGTTGACCGCGGTTCTGGATCAGAACGCGCTGAAGGCGGAACGCGTGGAGGCGATGGACACTCTCGAGGCGGCCATAACCTCGGAGCTGGCCGAACAGTACTCTTCGGACGCCATCGCCGGCGGCTTCAGGAGCGTGGTCAAGTCGGAAGTCCGCCGCCGCATCCTGGAGCAGGGAATTCGCCCCGACGGTCGAGGTCTGGAGGAGATCCGTCCCATCACCTCCGAAACGGGAATCTTGCCCCGTACCCACGGCTCTGGGCTGTTCACCCGAGGACAGACTCAAGTCCTGTCCGTCGCCACCCTGGCATCCCTGAGCATGAAACAGACTCTGGACACCGTCGGCCCCGTTGGCACCAAGATGTACCTGCACCACTACAATTTCGCTCCCTTCTCCACCGGAGAAGCCCGGCGGGTCGGCTCTCCCGGACGGCGGGAGATTGGTCACGGCGCTCTGGCGGAACGAGCGCTGATATCGGTGCTACCTTCCGAAGTAGATTTCCCTTATGTCATCCGGGTGGTATCGGAGGTGCTGAGTTCCAACGGCAGCACTTCGATGGCCAGCGTTTGCGGCAGCTCCCTGGCATTGATGGACGCCGGTGTACCCATCAGGGCTCCAGTGGCCGGAATTGCCATGGGTCTGATCACCGGCCCCGACAATGAATACGCCATCCTCAGCGACATTCAAGGCATGGAGGACTTCCTGGGCGACATGGACTTCAAGGTGGCGGGCACCGCTCAGGGCGTCAACGCGCTCCAGATGGACGTCAAGATCAAGGGCCTCACCGGGGATATCTTGCGGGAAGCCCTGGAACAGGCCCGAAAGGGACGAATGCATATCCTGGGTAAGATGAACCAGACCATCGCTCAACCCCGCAGCCACATGAGTCCCTACGCCCCCAAGATGATCCGGGTGCAGATTCCGGTGGAGAAGATCGGCGCCGTCATCGGCCCCGGCGGCCGGGTGATCCGAGCAATAATTGAGGAAACCGGATGTTCCATTGATGTTGCCGACGATGGGGCCGTCACCATCGGCTCCTCGGACCAGGCAATGTTGGATCTGGCCCGGGGTAAAATTGAAGGCCTGACCCGGGAACTGGTGGTGGGAGACATCTTCACCGGCAAGGTCAGCCGCATGACCAATTTCGGCGCGTTTGTCGAGTTGATGCCCGGCAAGGACGGGTTGCTGCGCAGCGAAGAGATGGGGGATATTGAAAGTGACATCGACGTCGGCGTAGAAGTCACGGTGATGATCCTGGAGATCGACAACATGGGCCGGTTGAACCTTTCCCGGCGGGCCCTGTTCGGCGAAGACGGTACGCCCCGGCCCCAGTCCCCGCGTCCGGCGCCACGACCATCCTTCGGTGACCGGGGCGGTGACCGGCGCCCCGGACCGGGCGGTCCCCGACCCAGCGGCGGCCCCGGGGGAGGGCGCAGCGGCGGCTTTGGCGGCAACCGGGACCGGCGTCCCGGATCTGGTGGCCCCGGCGGCCCCCGACCCGGCGGCGGTGGGCCAAGGCCCGGCGGCTCGAGACCGGCCGGCGGGGCGATGCAGGACCGTCGGTTCCTGGGTGGCAGCGGCAGCGCCAACCGCCAGAGAAACGACCGGTAGTTAAGATCATATAGTTAAGATCAATAAACCGGACCAGGTACCGTCAGGGGCAGGTATATTAACTGCCCCTTTCTTCTTTTCGGGATTTGCCCGGCGTGTTAACATTCAGACCAGTTGATCACCCGCATCGTGATGACAGGGGGTAACCGTGGCGTTAATTAGAGTGGTAGTCAACGGCGCAACCGGCAAAATGGGTATGGAAACCGTCGCCACCATTGTCCGGGAGGACGACTTGAAACTGGTGGGTGCCACCTGCCGCCGAGAGCGGGGCAACAGTTTGCCGGTGTCCGGAGGCAGGGAAGTGCCGCTGTCCACCAATCTGGAAGACCTGCTGGCGCAGACTCACCCGGATGTTATGGTGGATTTCACCAACGCCAACGCCTGTATGGAATCGGCGCCGGTGGCGGCGGCCAACTCTACCAACATGGTGCTGGGGGCCAGCGGGCTGACCAGTGAACACCTGAAGCAACTGGACGCCCTGGCCCGCGACAACAACGTCGGTATCATCGTCGCTCCCAACTTCGCGCTGGGCGCGGTGATCCTGAAGAAATTGGCGGAGCAGGCCGCGGCCTACTTTGACTACGTGGATATTATCGAATCCCACCACGAAGCCAAGATCGACGCCCCGTCGGGATTCGCCATGGCGCTGGCCCAGAGTCTGGGCAACTCCAAGCAATTTACCCGCAACGTCACCGAGAAAGAGAACCTGCCGGGCACCCGGGGCGGCGATTACCAAGGGGTGACCATCCACAGTGTCAGGATGCCGGGGCGCACGGCCCACCACGAGGTAATCATGGGTGCCGCCGGACAGACCCTCACCCTGCGTCACGACACCCTGGGGAGAGACTGCTACATGCCCGGCGTGGTCCGTTGCATTCGGGAAGTTGTGAAGCAGCCGGGGCTTGTGGTAGGCTTGGAAAACGTGCTGGGCCTGTAGTTCCGCCGAATAAGGATTACTCGCAGATGCAAGACCTGACCATTGCCGTCGTTGGCGCCACCGGTGCTGTCGGAACCGAATTTTTTCGCATCATGGAACATCGCCATCCCAACGCCCACCAGTTCAAGCTGCTGGCGTCACGACGTTCCGCGGGCCAGCGGATAACGGTCAATGGCCGGGAGTTAATCGTGGAGGAGACCACCGAGGACTCTTTTCGCGGAGTGGACATCGCCTTCATATCGGTGAATGCCGACGTCAGCCGCCGGTTCGCGCCGGCGGCGGTTAAATCGGGCGCGGTAGTCATCGACGACGGGTCGGCCTTCCGCATGGAGCCGCTGGTCCCCCTGGTGGTGCCCGAAGTCAACGGTGCGGACGTGGAGGGGCACCAGGGCATCATCTCCATTCCCAACTGTTCCACCACGCCCCTGGTAATGGCTGCCCACCCGTTAAGGCAGCTCAGCCCCATTGTGCGCATCATCGCCGCCACCTACCAATCGGTGTCCGGGGCGGGTGGCGCGGCCATGGCCGAACTCCGCGACCAGACTCGCATCGTGCTGGACGGTGGCCAGGTGACTGCGGCAGCGTTGCCCGACCAGATTGCCTTCAACGTCATTCCTCACATCGACAACTTCCTGGACAGCGGCTATACCCGGGAGGAGCAGAAGATGATCGACGAGACCCGCAAGATCCTGCACGCTCCCGACATTGCGATCTCAGCCACCTGCGTGCGGGTGCCGGTGTACATCGCCCACAGCGCAGCGATTCACGTTGAATTTGAGAGTCCAGTCGGTCCCCAGGAAGCCCGGGAAGCCCTGTCCCAAATGCCCGGTGTGACGGTGCTGGATGATCCGGCCAACGGCGTCTATCCCATGCCCTGGGGCGCCGCCGGAAAAGACGAGGTGCTGGTGGGGCGCATCCGCCGGGACACTTCTTGCCCCAACGGACTGGTTTTGTGGGTGGTGTCGGACAACCTTCGGAAAGGGGCCGCCCTTAACTCGATACAAATCGCTGAGGAACTGGTGACCCGCAACTGCCTCAAATCCCAAAGCAAAGCGGCCAGTCAGTAGTGTCGCCAGGCTGGTTATCTCTACCCATTCCTACATTCGATTCTGACACTTCAATCTAACTTTGCGTGGACCAATCGCAATTCCGCATTGATCAGTACTGGAACAAGGGGTTCCGATTTCTCTTTTAAATATGTTATCGTAGATGCCAAATAAGGCTGAGGAGGAGAGTCATGGTAGATTTGCAGGTTGTAACCACCAGCGGCACCCAGTCAGTCCTAGAGGAAGCAGCAGTGGAAGGGTTCGGGACGAGCTTGCGCGGCCAGCTAATTCGTCCAGAAGACCATGGGTATGATGATGCTCGCCAGGTCTGGAACGGGATGATTGACAAGAAACCAGCCCTAATTGTCCGCTGCGCCGGGGTCGCCGACGTTTTAGCTGCGGTAAACTTCGCACGCGACAATAATCTGCTGGTGGCGGTCCGGGGCGGCGGGCACAACATTACCGGCAACGCAGTCTGTGACGGCGGCATTGTCATCGACCTGTCTCCGATGAAGAGTGTTCGAATCGATCCCGTGAAACGCACAGCTCGCGCCGACGCCGGTCTGACTTGGGGCGAGTATAACCACGAGACCCAAGCCTTTGGCCTAGCCAGCACCGGCGGTGTCATCTCCACCACCGGCATCTCAGGACTCACCCTGGGCGGTGGCCTGGGCTGGCTCATGAGCAAGCACGGCTTGACCTGCGATAACCTAATATCCGCCGATATTGTCACAGCCAACGGTCAGTTCCTGACCGCCAGCGCCAGTGAAAACCAGGAACTCTTCTGGGGACTGCGGGGTGGGGGCGGAAACTTTGGCGTGGTCACCTCCTTCGAGTACCAGCTTCATCCGGTCGGGCCAGTGCTGGCAGGAATGGTGATTCATCCTATGGCCAAAGCCAAAGAGGTCCTGCAATTTTACCGGGATTACGCCAGGAGTTGCCCTGACGAACTGACCGCGTTTGCTGCCCTGATGACATCACCGGATGGCGACCCGGTAGTGTCTATTATCGTTGCCTACATCGGGCCGATTGAAGAAGGTGAGCGCCTGATGGAGCCGGTGAAGACCTTTGGCCCACCGGTGGCTGACACCATCGGCCCCATGTCTTACTGTCAGGTCAACGCAATGCTGGATGGTGCTTTCCCCTATGGCGGAGTCCACCGGTATTGGAAGTCTAGCTTTCTGGAGACTATGAGCAACCAGGTAATTGACACCGTTATCGACCGGGCGGCCGCCTTGCCCACCCCTACGTCGATGATCGGATTTTTCCATATGCACGGTGCGGCCAGTCGGGTAGGCCCGGACGAAACCGCTTTCGGGCTTCGCCAAGACCAGTGGGACTACGACTTCATCGCCCAGTGGGACCCACCTGTCGATCCCCAAAAGTATATACAGTGGGTAAGAGAAGCGTGGACTGCGATGGAACCTTTCGCCACTGGGGGAGTTTATGTCAACCACCTTGATGCTGAGGAAGCCGATCGAATCCAGGCCGCCTACGGCAGCAACTACGAACGGCTGCTGGCAATCAAAAACAAATACGATCCCACTAACCTGTTCCGGCTCAACCAGAACATTCGGCCTGCGGGATAACCACGCAACGGCGAGTCGTGTATAATACACCAATTCGAGCCAGGAGGGTTCAGCATGACTGAGATCGGCAGGCTAATCACGGCAATGATTACTCCCTTTGACGACCAGGGTAAAGTGGACTACGCCCAAGCCCAGCGCCTGGCCAACGCCTTGCTGGACTCGGGCAGCGACGGTCTGGTGATTTCCGGCACCACCGGCGAGTCGCCATCGCTGAGCACCGAAGAGAAAATACGGCTCTTTGCCGAGGTTAAAGAGGCCGTTGGCGACCGGGGGGCGGTGGTGGCCGGCACCGGCAACTACAACACCGCCGAGAGCATCGAGCTGAGCCGAGAAGCGGAGAGGGCCGGGGCCGATGCCCTGCTGTTGACGGTGCCTTACTATAACAAGCCTCCCCAGGAGGGGATGTACCAGCACTTCAAGGCCATCGCCGGGAGCGTCAACCTTCCCTGCGTGCTCTACAACGTGCCCAGCCGCACCAGCATCAACATGACCAGCGAGACCACCCTGCGCCTGAGCCAGGTGGAAAATATTGTGGGCGTGAAAGAGGCCAGCAGCGATCTGGACCAGATCCAGCGGGTCATTGGCGGCGCACCCGAAGGCTTCCGGGTGTGGAGCGGCAACGACAATGAGACCTTTTACATCATGTCGATGGGAGGGTATGGCGTGGTCAGTGTCGTTTCTCACCTGGTGGGCCAGCAGATCAAGCAGATGATGGGCCTGGTGCTGGAAGGAGACATTGAAAAGGCCGCCGCCGAGCACCACCGCCTGATGCCCATTTTTAAAGTGATGTTCCTGGCGTCCAACCCCATCCCGGTGAAGTACGCGGTTAACCAGGCGGGCTTCAACGCGGGCAGCCCCCGCCTGCCGCTGATCGTCCCCGATGCCCAGACCGCCGCCCGGATTGATGAGGTGGTCGCCCGCTACGAGATTGACCTGCCGGTGAGTGCCCCGGCCCGGTAAACCTCGAAACAGCAGCTGCCAGGTGAATGCCCCACTTTCTTCAACATGAGGGTGGGGCTTCCTGGTTGTCAGGCCCACGTAAATGATGCCAGGAGTAAATTATGCTATGAAAGTCACCCTGTACATCGCCGCCAGCGTGGACGGTTTCATCGCCGGGCCCGACGGGGAGATTGATTGGTTGTCGATGGTGGACCGCCCTGGTGAGGATTACGGCTACCACCAATTTTATGACACCGTCGATGCCCTGGTCATGGGCCGCAAGACCTACGAATTACCCGCCGGAGAGGCCGAGTGGCCCTACCCGGGCAAGCCGTCTTACGTGATGACCCGGCAAAACCTCAAAACTGACCGAGACGACGTGACCTTTGTATCTGGCCCGGTGGAAACCGTCGTGACCGGCTGGCGCCACCAGGGGATCCAACACGTCTGGCTGGTTGGTGGAGGGGAGTTGATCCGCACATTTCTGGCCCAGCGATTGATCGATGAGCACATAATCTCCATCATCCCGGTAATCCTGGGAGCAGGCATCCCGTTGTTTCCCCCGCCCAATCCCCAACAGCGGCTGGAGCTGATCGGTTCCCAGAATTTCGCCAGTGGCCTGATACAGGCGCACTACCGGTCTGGCACAACCGCCTGATTGAAACCCTCCTCTGGATCACTGCCCGCCCTTGCTCCAGGAGCTATCTCAAGTACCGGCTGCTCGCTGGCTTTGTGGTTGGACCAATTCACCACCAGCGGACAGGTCCGCTTCTGCTGACCGGGGGTGGCATCTTCTTGAAGGCAGACAATCCGCCAGCAAATCCGGTGAGGTCTGAGCCGTATCGTCATTCCGGCGGAAGCCGGAATCCAGGGAATGACACCAGGCCCTGGCCTGGAGCTGGGGCTAATCCTGGCTCACCCGGTTCAAGGCGTATTTCCCTCGGTACTCCTCCGGCAGCAGGGCAGCCACCCGATCCATAATCATGCCCAGCACACTGTTGACTACATCGCGGGTGAGGCGCCCCTCAATCACCGGCGGCGTGAAGGGCTGTCCGATATTGACGTAAAAGCGACAGAGGGGAAAGAGCATGCGCCAGGGAGAGAACATTTCGGTGCCGTAGATACCAACGGGCAGAATTGGGGCTTGAGTCTTCATCGCCAGGAAAGCGGCTCCCGCCTTGGCTTCCTGCAGGGTGTGGTCGGGGCTAATGTGACCCTCGGGGAAAATGACCACCGCCCGGTCCTGGGCCAGCAACTCAATGGCAGTGCGCATCGCATCTACTCCGCTGGCGGAGCGGTCCAGAGGATGGACTCGGAAACTCCGCATGAGAAAGCGGTTGACGGGATTCGTAAATAGCTCCCTTTTGCCCAGCGACTCTAAACAGCGAGGTAAACTGGCAACCAGGGCCGGCGGGTCGTTGTAGGAAACGTGGTTGGCCACCACAATCAGCGGGCCGTAGGGAGGCACGCATTCCTGGCCGGTTACCTCCATCCGACCCAGGACGTTGAAGCAAAATCGAGCCAGGGCGCGTCCAGACTGGTACAGTAAGGTCATTTTTCGGCCTTGAGTTTCAAGTGCTGGAGAATGGCGTCCACCGCCTGGTCAATGCTCAAATCATCGGTGTTGATCGTAATTGCGTCCTCGGCTGGAACCAGGGGAGAATCCCTCCGGGTCGAATCGCGGAGGTCCCGCTCCCGGGTCTCCTGGAGCACCTGCTGGTAGTCGACTTCCCGTCCCAGGCGCGACGACAGGTCCCGCCACCGGCGCCGGGCGCGCTCCTCGACCGAAGCGGTCATGAATATTTTCAGGTCGGCCCCGGGAGCTACCACTGTGCCAATGTCCCGACCGACCATGACAATGCTCCCCTCAGCAGCAATCGATTGTTGCAGCATGACCATCGCCCGACGTACGGCGGGAATGGTCGCCACCACTGAAGCCCAATGGGAAACCTCCGGGTCGCGGAGTTCGCGGTCCAGTCGCTGATCCCCAATCATCACCTGATCGAAGTCCTGGCCTTCCCAGTGTAACCGAGCGTTCCGGGCCAGGGTTCCCAAGCCTGATTGGTCATCCAACGACATGTTCCCCTGCCGGGCCAGCCATCCCACTGCCCGGTACATCAGTCCGGTGTCCAGGTATTTGAAGCCCAGGCGGTGGGCCAGTTCTCTCCCGATTACCGTTTTGCCCGCCGCCGCCGGCCCGTCGATGGCGATTACAGTTACATTGTTTGGCACATCTCCTCCAGTACCGTAACAGAAGAATTATAGCATCGACCGCCGGCCACTGGTCTTTCATTTATCTCCGTCAATTATCCCGGTCAATGTTAGTGCCATTCTAGAAAACTGAAATACCCGGTGGTGATGCGCGGCATGCCTTGCCCAAAACTTTGATGAGGCATCAATTGGGTTACTGGTGACCGGAGTGACTACCGATGTGGGAAGCCCAGGGCGGCATT
>DASTLM010000347.1:0-4979 GCA_035714945.1 Dehalococcoidia bacterium
GGCATCGGGTGAGCCGTCTGGCGCAGCTAATCATCTGCCGGGCATTGTGGTCGGACTGGCGGTAGTTGGTGTTTGACGCCGTTCAACCCGCCTCGGAGTTATTTTGGAGATCGTCCTCGCAATCCTTCGGCGTAACCGGTCATTTCCACATACCCCCAGCCGCTAACCGGTAATCCTCCGGACTTCCCCGAAACTTTTACGGCACCCTCCCAATAG
Organism: Dehalococcoidia bacterium; assembly: GCA_035714945.1. GTDB lineage: Bacteria > Chloroflexota > Dehalococcoidia > Lucifugimonadales > UBA3495 > Casp-Chloro-G3. The sequence continues at coordinate 217 of DASTLM010000347.1, forward strand.
CGTACCGACAGGTCCAGCTCCTGGTCATTAACCAGGGGTTGGACTTCAAGTTCAATGGACTGGGATGGCACACGCAATTGCCATCTGGACGGATAGGACGCTCCCCGAGGACTTACCCAGGTATCCAGGACCCGGATGCTTACTTCATCATCCGAGATTGGGGTGGTTGAACCGTCTTCAAATACTAGCATGCCGCCACTGAATTCGCCGGCAACTCCATCCTCATGACGGATTTGGTAATACATCAGGTCCCGCCCGTCGGATAACTGCAGCGCGAACCAGTCCCAGCCCACCTGCCCTTCCGATAGAGCCGAAGTGCTCCACTCCCGGTCCATCCAGCTATTTCCCTGGACAATGTAAGAATGCCGGCCAATGGAGATGGTCCCGCTGGTCGGCATACGGGTAACCGAATAATAGTAAGAGGCGTTGCCAGCCTCGGCGCTCTTCTGGCTGAACCCCCGGTCTCCCGGCAAGACCAGCGGCTTTGCGCTCACCAGACTCAACTCAACGGCAACGTCTTCCTCGGCGGCCCGCAATCTAATGGCCGGCTGCGTCGCGCCCTGGCCTTCCACCGACCAGTCTTCCAGCCAGACCCGAAAGCTCTGGCCTTCCGTGACCGACGCCCCGGCCAGACCCAGCGCATCCCGGCTGAAGCGCTCAAAAGCGTAGAACCGGTTGTTCTCTACGTCGGTTACCGCGAAATGACCCAGGTATAGCTGTGAGGCAGCCCAATCCGAGGCCCGCTGGGGTCTTTCGGAAGCCAGACCAATTCTGAATAGTGTCAGCTCAAACCCGAAATGCCGGCCCTCTCTGGAATCCGGGGAATTTGGGGAATCCGGGGAATTTGGGGAATCCAGGGAATCCAGGGAATCCAGGGAATCCAGGTTGCCCGTGAAGTACCACCACTCCACGCCGTATTCCGGGTGCGGCCCATGGTCTTCTGGGAAGGAGAATTCCCTGGGCCCGAGGACCCGGGCGAATCCTGAATCTCCGGCGCCGCCCAGGGCCTGCGATAGTTCCAGGTCCGCCTGGACCACTGGTCGCTGTTCGGGCCTGAATAGGACATAAACGCCCAGCGCCAGAAGGACAACTACAAGAAGCAAGAGTATCGATATTGTCAGCTTATTCATGGCAACCGCCTTTGATTACCCATTGATTACAATGACTGAACACTCATACTAAACACTCATACTGAAGACTCGGACTGAACACTCATACTGAAGACTCAGGTCCCCTCCTCCCGTAATGCTTCCGCCGGTGAGTATGAAGCCATTTTGATGGCGGGATAAACACCAGCGAGCAACGCTGACACCACCGCCAGTCCGACCGCCTCAAGCAGGACCAGCGGAAAAATCCGCAGGTCCATCGACCAACCAAAGGAACGCTGGTTGACCACGAACACCAGCCCGGCCGCCAGCACCAGACCCATTGGCACCGAGAACAACCCGGCCAGCAGGCCGGTCAGACCGGTCTGAAAGGTGACAATTCGCCATACCTGGCCAGGGGTGAATCCGATTGCTCGCAATGTACCCAACTCCCGGCGGCGTTCCAGTTGTAGGGCCATCAACGCTCCCAGGACCCCGACAAAGGCCACCACCATCGCCATCCCTCGCATTACTGAAGTGATGGCGAAGCTGCGGTCAAACACTTCCAGAGAAGCCTGGCGCAAGTCACGGTTGGAGCGTATGCTCAGTTCCTGTTCGTCTCCGGCGATTTGATACAGCTGGTCTATCCGGACATCCACATCTTCGTCCGGTGCGATGTGTATCCCGATCGAGTTGATGTCCGGGTCGTCCCAGAAGCACTGGTAGGCGTTCTGGCTCATCAGCACCACGCCCCGGCTGGAGCTGTAGTCAAAGTAGACGCCCCCGACAGCGAAGTCCCTTTCACCGTGATCAGTCCGCAAACGTAATGATGAACCCACCTTCAACCTGTGGTGAAAGGCGAAGGGCTCGGACACAATCACCGTCTCCCCGCGTTGAAAAGCCTCCCAGATTGTGCCCGGCGCGCCCGCCTTGAATCGATGGGGCTGATTGAAGGTCTCAAACTGAGTCCCCAGAGACACCAACCGGACCTTCCCGACGGAAGAGTCCACCTCCGTGCTGCGAAAGGTATCGGCGGCCGTTACGCCCGGAGCCTTCAACAGCCGTTCCAGGACTGCGGGTAACAGGGCGGCATCCCCTCGATTGGTCAGAAGCGAGGGCGGTGAAACGTAGATGTCAGCACCAAGGGAGGTTTCCAACCAGCGTTCGACCGTGCCCCGAAAACTCTGGACCATGGTGCCAATGCCGACGGTTATGGAAATCGCGACGGTCAGCGCCGTGATGGCCACCGCCGTACGACTGAGGGAGGTCAACGCACCTTGCGCTACTATCACGCCCATAACACCAAACAGCCGCCGTCCCAGGGGAGAGATGATCTTCAAAGATAGAACCGCCACCGCCGGTATCAGTGAGGCGAGTCCCAGTACCAGGGCGAACAGACCAGCAAATCCGACCAGCAAGCTACGACTGGGGATGAGCAGCATTCCAGCCCCGATGCTGAAGACTAACAGCCCACCAACCAGAGCTTTAGGTATGTTCCCTCTGAACCTGGATTCAATGGTGGAGCGGATGATGGCCGTACCCGGGGGAACGGAAGTGGCCTCCAGGGCGGGTACGATCGCCGATACCACAGTGGCCAGTAGCCCCAGCAGGGCGCCTTTGATCAGCACCGATGCGGGTACCGCCAGGTCCCTGACCGACACCACAAAGAACAGGTCGTTGATGGTTTGCGTGACAATGTTTACCATTCCGCGGCCCAGGAGTATCCCCAATAACACTCCCACCGCCGCGCTGGCAGTCCCAATCAAAAATGCCTCTCCCAGAATCAAGGTGAAAATCTGGCCCGGGGTAACGCCAATGGCCCGAAGGATCCCGATGATTTTACGGCGCCGCACTACCGAGAATGTCACGGTGTTGTAGATCAGGAAAGTTCCCACCACCAGCGCCATGAGACCCAACGCGTTCAGATTGGTGTCGAAGGCCCGGGTTAGCTGGTCGACGGAATCAGAACGGGCACTGCTTCGCTCAATTACTGCCTCAGGCGGCAGCACGGCCTGTATTTCCGCCAGTAATTTTTGGCCCGGTTCCCCGGGAGGCGCCACCAGGTCGATGCGGCTGAGACTTCCCGAGACTCCCAATAGTTCTTGCGCTGTAGCTATGTCCGCCACCAGCAGGTCGGTCAGCGCCTCGCGGCTTACTTCATCTGCTGGTTGAATCAAGCCTGCGATCCGGACGTCATGTCTGATTCCGGCGACACTAATTTCCAGGATGTCGCCGAGTCCAAGGCCCAGTGATTCCGCAGTATCCAACGAAGCCAATACTGTGCCAGGACGGGTAATCAGGGCGCTGATGTTGGAACCGGTGCCGTTTCCGAAGTATGACCGAAAAGGCGCTTCGGCGAAGGGGTCTACCCCCAACAGGCGAAACCGCCGTGTCCGGGACTCCCCACTATGGGAAACGCCGACTGCCGGAAGTGAGGAGGCGAATCCCTCAACCACTGGAGCGATGTTGCGGACACCGGTCTCTACCCGGAGTTTTCGGTAGACTTCCTCAGACAGTCCGCCGGGGCCGCCCACTATGAAGTGGGTAGCCTTACCCGATACGGCGTTGGTCGACAGCGAAAATGCCCGCTTGGCGCTCTGGTTGGCCAGGTCAATGGAGACCATCACCGCTACACCCAGGGCGACGCCCAGAACCGAAAGGATAACCTGCCAGGGATTTTGCCTGAAGTAGCGAAGGCTGGACAACCAGAGACAGGCGCTCATTCACCGGCCCCGTCGGTCCGGTCTCGGTCGGTCCGGTCTCGATCGGTCCGGGGTCGATCGGTCCGGGGTCGATGGGTAGCGACCCACTGCGATTGCTGCTCGAGTTGACCATCCCGTACCCGGAAGACTCGGCCAGCCCGGGCAATAACATCGGGACTGTGAGTCGCCACGATCAGCGTCGTGCCTTGGCGGCGGGCCAGGTCTACTAGAAGACCCATGACTTGCCTGCCAGTATCGGCATCCAGGTTCCCCGTGGGTTCGTCGGCCAATAGGATCTGGGGACCATGCACCAGGGCTCGGGCGATAGCAACTCGTTGCTGCTCACCCCCGGATAGCCGGTCTGGAAAACTCCTGGCCCGTTCCGACAGCCCTACTGCTTCCAGCAAGTCCAGGGCCGCGGCCCGGCCGCCCCTCCCGGATTTACCGTTCAGGTCCAGGGGGAGAAACAGATTTTCCTGTACGGTCAGGGTAGGGAGCAGGTTAAAGAACTGAAATACCATTCCGATGTTCTTCCGGCGAAAAAGCGTCCGTCCTTTTTCCGAGAGACCGGTCAGGTTGGTATCATCAATCACTACCTCGCCACTGGAGGGGGCATCGATGCCGCTAATCAAATTCAGGAGTGTAGACTTGCCCGACCCACTGGGCCCCACCAACGCGACGAACTCACCCCCGAAAATGGTCCCATTGACCTGGCTCAAAACCGAACGCGACCGGTCCCCTTCCCGATAGACCTTCGATAAGTCCCGCAGGACGATGCGGGGCTTCAGATGTCCATCTACTGATTTGGCACCCATAAAAAACCTCAACTGAGCCAGAAGCACTGTGCCTGAAGCGATGTACCATTCCACCACCTCAGTCCCGGTCCGATTTGCCATGACTTCCCGCTTTTCAGTGTCATGCGGGACCAGTCGCTGACTCAAGCATTCTACCATTCGAGAATTCGTCGAGAATTCGT
>DASTLM010000348.1:0-10903 GCA_035714945.1 Dehalococcoidia bacterium
GGAATTGATCGGCGGCAGGTAGTCAACCAGCAATTCCCAATTGTCTTCATCGTTCCGGCGATAGAAAATCTGGCCGGTGGTCGCAGGCCATATGGAATACCGGCGGTTAAGTATAGCCGCCAGGTATTCAGGGAACGAGGATCACTTTCTGGATTGGAACGCGGTTGCCACCCGGTTACAGTTCGTATTCCTTCAGGTCGGGAGGAATGATCAGCCGGGCCTGAGTAACCTGCTGCACCTCTTCGGGAGCCCAGCCTGGGGCCACTTCCAGCAGCACCAGACCCTCTGGTGTGGGCCGCATGACCGCGATGTCGGTCACGATCAATGAAACGCACTTTTTGCCGGTGATGGGGTAGGTGCATTCCTCCACGATTTTGGACTGGCCCTGATGGTCGGTGTGTTCCATGGCCACGATCACCGTCTTTGCCCCGGCGGCCAGGTCCATGGCCCCACCAATGTTACCCACGCCCCGTTCCGGGAGCATCCAGTTGGCCAGGTCCCCTCTGGCGGAAACCTGATGGGCGCCCAGCACCGTGACGTCCAGGTGGCCACCCCGGATCATGGCGAACCCATCGACGGAACTGAAGAACGCCATGCCGGGAATGGGTTTCAAGAATTGACCTCCGGCGTTGATCAGGTCAATGTCCTGCTCGCCCTCATCCGCCAGCGGGCCACAGTTCAGCACGCCGCTTTCGCTGTGGTAAAAGACCACGCTGTCCTCCGAGACAAAGGTGGAGACCAGGGTGGGTATGCCGATGCCCAGATTGACGTATCCGCCGTCGGGAAGCTCTTTAGCCACCCGCATGGCGACGACTTCTCGGTCCAACCGCGGTTTTTCTTTAAACATCCGGTCAATGCCTGTTATTCATAAGGCGAGAAATTACCGGGTCGGATTACAATCCGGTCGACGTAAAGGCCGGGGGTTACGATTTTCTCGGGGTCAAGCCCCCCGGGCGCGACCACTTCGTCCACTTCAACCACGGTGACATCTGCTGAGGGAGCCATCACCGAGTTAAAGTTGCGGGAAGTGCCCTTGTAGACCACGTTGCCCAGGGTGTCGGCCCGGTGCCCCCGTATGATGCAGAAATCGGCCCGAAGGGCCTCTTCCAGGACGTACTCCTTGCCGCCGATGACTCGAGACTCCTTGCCCTGGGATATCAGGGTGCCCACGCCGGTGGGGGTGTAAAAGGCGGCGACTCCCGCGCCGCCAGCCCGCAGCCGCTCCGCCAACGTGCCTTGAGGCACCAGCTCCAATTCGACCTCGCCCCGGCGGTAGGCCAGCTCGAAGGCAGTGGGGCGGGATGCCGAGGGCGACACCGGATATGAGGCAATGGCCTTCCTGACCTGCCGGTTGTCGATCAGTATGGTGTGGTCGATGGCCTGCTTCCCCGGCGGAGTGCCAAAGTTCACGACCCGGGCGATGCCAGCGGTATTGCTAATGATGGTCAGGTTCCTGGCCCCATGGTCGCGCAGCGAGGTCAGCAAATAGTGGGGCGTTCCGCCTGGTCCGGCGAAGCCGTCGATCATCACCACCGCTCCGTCAGGCAGATCGCTGAGAGCGTCCAACCCGCTGGCAAATACCTTCTCGGAGGCCTTTCCTCCGGAGGCGCTGAAGACGGACAAATCGAAGGCGATTTCGACCAAATCTGGTGAAACGGCCAGCGGCGCTGAAGTTAGCCCGATTACATCGTCGGTCCTCCAGCCTGGGGCAACCTCCAGCAGCTCCAGGCCAGAGGCATTAACTTTGATTACCGCAATGTCGGTGACGATCAGATCGATACAACCCACGCCATCGATGGGGTTGGCACAGATTGGCACGATATTGGGCGCACCATCGTCTCCCAGATGGGGCATCATGGCGATGACCCGCCGGGCGCCGGCGGCCAAATCCACCGCAAACCCGGGCCCGAACAACCCTGAAGTAGCGGCGGTAGTCCAGTGGATGAAGTCGCCCCTCGAGCTCGCCTGCGAGGCCTGGACGATTGCCACGTCTACGTGACCGCCTCGCAGCATGGCGGCCAGGTCCACGGTGCTGTTTACCGACCCTCCTGGCCGGAGGGAGATACCCATCCCATTGGAATCGACCAACCCGGACTGGACTGAGGATTGACCGCCCGAAGCGGGACTTCCCAGCAGGCCGCTCTCGGTGAGAAACTGGACGGCGTTGTCCGGCGGCAATTCCCAGGGGACCAGCGAAGGCAGACCTGAACCCAATGCGACGGTCTCCCCAGGCTTGAGATCCCGGGCCGCCCGTCGGGCCTGAGCGCTGCTATCTAGTCGCTTGGCGGTTGGCATGGTCCACTGTCCCGGATAATATTCATCGAAATCTAGCAATCAGGGCCCTGGACCACCCGGTTGACGAATATTCCTGAAGAGATTACCGCCTCCGGGTCAATGCCGCCCGGGTCACAGACCCGGTCCGCTTCGGCGATGCTGACGGTGGCCGCCATGGCCATCACTGGCCCCCAGTTGCGGCCCGACCCCCGGTAAACCACATTGCCCAGGGTGTCGGCGGTATCTGCCTTGAAAAGGGCGAAGTCGGCTTTTAGCGGCAATTCCAGGATGCACTCCCGCTGGGCAAAGGCGCGCACCTCCTTACCTTCGGCGAAGCGGGTGCCGACCCCGGTGGCGAGAAACACCCCGCCCAGTCCAGCCCCAGCCGCCCGCAGTCGTTCGGCCAGGGTCCCCTGGGGTAGGACCTCGATCTCAAGCTGACCGGTCTGCCAGGCATTCTTGATAATACCCCAGTCCGCCGTCGGCCCGAAGGGAAGGGCCGAGATCAGCTTCTTCAGCTGGCCATTAGCCACCAATTGATCAATTCCCGAGGATCCGGCGGAATTGGGCCAGGCCCCCGGCGAGTAAACGCAGGTCAAATCCTTTACCGCCTTCTGACACAATGCCCCAATCAGTCCCCTGGGCACTCCACAAGTGGCGAAACCTCCGATCAGGACGGTGTCACCACTGGAGATGTCAGCCAGCGCGGCCTCACAAGTGGCGTAGACCTTTCCCCTGGGCAATGCACTCTCCCTTCTTGGCCCAGCAAGATCTCAGGATTTTCCGGGCGGTACCTGTTCCAGGACCGACCAGACACCCTAAAAGCATTATTGGCAATCTGGCAATTGTCCGGCTGGTTTGCCAGCGAATTCTACCAGGTATCCTGGGACAGGTGAAGGGTCTGCTGGACCCAATTGATCGTCAAAACTGCAGTTGGTGGCACCAGGACGAAAAAGACCGCCCCGCAAATGCGGGGCGGTCTTCAATGTTCAGTGCAACCAGGGTCAGTGCAACCGGCTTTCGCCAGGGGTCTAGTAGTCCATCGGTGGCATGGCCGGGGCCGCCGATGCCGGTTCAGGAACGTCGGTAATCATCGACTCGGTGGTCAGCACCATGGCCGCCACGCTGGCCGCGTTTTGTAGCGCGTATCGAGTGACCTTGACCGGGTCAACGATGCCGCGCTGCAGCATGGGGCCATACTCGCCAACTTCGGCGTCGTACCCGTAGTCGTCGGCCTGCTGCTTGACCTGGTTCAGCACCACCGCGCCTTCGGCGTCGGCATTTTCGACGATCAGCTTCAAAGGCTGTTCCAGGGCCCGCCGGACAATGGCGACACCCACGGCCTCGTCGCCGGTCAGGCTGCTCAAGCTTTCCAAAGCGCGGGATGCGCGGACCAGGGCTACTCCACCACCGGGGACGATGCCTTCCTCCACCGCGGAACGGGTGGCGGACAGGGCGTCCTCGACGCGGGCCTTACGCTCCTTGAGCTCGATCTCAGTGGCTGCGCCAACTTTGATCACCGCGACACCGCCGGACAGCTTGGCCATCCGCTCCTGCAGCTTTTCCCGGTCGAACTCGGAGGTGGTATCCTCGATCTGGGTCTTGATCTGTTTGATCCGGGCCTGAATCGCCGCCTCGGAGCCCTTGCCTTCAACGATGGTAGTGTCATCCTTGGTGGAACTGACCCGACGGGCCTCACCAAAGTCCTCGATGGTGGCGGAGTCCAGCTTGCGGCCGGTCTCTTCACTGATAACGGTGCCACCGGTCAGGATGGCGATATCTTCCAGCATGGCCTTGCGCCGGTCGCCAAAGCCCGGGGCCTTGATCGCCAGGACATTCAGGGTACCGCGCAGCTTGTTGACCACCAGGGTGGCCAGGGCTTCACCGTCGACATCTTCGGCGACGATCACCGCGTTCTTCTTGCCGATCTGGAGCAGCTTTTCCAGGGCCGGCAGGAAGTCGGCAACGGCCGAAACCTTCTTGTCGGTGATGATGATGGTAGCGTCCTCAATCACCGCTTCCATCCGGTCGGAGTTGGTAATGAAGTAAGGAGAGATGTAGCCGCGGTCGACCTGCATTCCCTCTACGTATTCGATCTCGTCAGAAAGACCCTTGGACTCTTCTACGGTGATCACCCCGTCCTTGCCTACTTTCTCCATGGCCTCGGCGATGGTCTCGCCGATGGCGTCTTCATGAGCGGACAGGCTGGCAACCTGGCCGATACGCTCGCGGGTCTCCACGGTCTGCGACATCTTGTGCAACTCAGCCACCACCGCTACCACGGCCTTTTCAATGCCGCGCTTGATGGCCATGGGATTGCTGCCGGCGGTGACGTTCTTGAAACCTTCGCTGATAATGGCCTGGGCCAACACGATGGAGGTGGTGGTGCCGTCACCAGCGGCGTCGTTGGTCTTGGTGGCCGCTTCTTTGATCAACTGAGCGCCCATGTTTTCGAAAGCGTCGGGGAGTTCAATCTCTTTGGCAATGGTAACGCCGTCGCTGCAGACCAGCGGCGGCCCAAATTTCTTGTCTAGAACGACATTGCGCCCCTTGGGGCCTAGCGTAACTTTGACCGCGTCGGCCAGGGTGTCGATTCCGGATCGGAGGGCCTTACGAGCCTCTTCCGAATAAGCCAGTCTCTTGGCGGGCATTCTATTCCTCCTAATCTAATTACTATACGGGGGATTCAGGATATTTTGGCCAGGACATCGCTTTCCCGAAGAATCAGGTACTCTTCGTCGCCGTCTTTGTATTCGGTACCAGCATACTTTGAGTAAATCACTTTGTCGCCAACGGACAACTCCATTGGTATGCGAGTCCCATCGTCGGTCACCCTACCCGGGCCCGCGGCCACTATCTCGCCCTCCTGGGGCTTCTCCTTGGCAGTGTCCGGCAGATAGATCCCACCCTTGGTTGTCTGCTCTTGTTCGATGGGCCTGATTACAATCCGTTCTCCCAACGGCTGGAGTTTTACCTTAGTTACCACCTTCGCCTCCTTATACTAATCCGAAATTCTAATCCGAATTCTTACCCGTACCTTATCCGGTTTCTCCGCACCAATTTTTGATTGCTGGTTAACTGGAATTAGCAGTCTCGGGCAGAGAGTGCTAATTCATCCTAATCATGCCGCTGGCACTTGTCAAGATAGCGCTGGAACCGTACCATTTAGCAATATTGGGCCGGCGGAGCAGCTGCCATTCAGTACCATTTTCTTACATATAGCTACGGCGGCCACCTGGCGACTATTACGCTGGACCGCCCTGAGCAAGGTAATCGAATCGATGGTAACCTGGCGGCGGAAATTCGCCATGCCTGCCAGCAAGTCCGCCAGGATGACCGGGTTCGGGTCGTGATAATTACCGGAGCCGGTGCGGTTTTCTCCCGGGGACGCGAACCGCTGCCCCAGGAGCTGGCCGCCGCACCGGCAGCCCAGCGGAGGAGCTGGATCGATTCCCTCCGGGTGGCCGATGCGCTGGCCGGCTTGCCCATCCCAGTAATCGTTTCGGTAAACGGTGACGTGCTGGACCACGGCCTAGAGTTGGCTCTGGCGGGGGACCTTCGTATCAGCGCCGGACCGTGCCAGTTCGGCCTGACGGACCTGGCAAAACCGGGCTGCTTCCCCTGGGATGGCGGGACGCAACGGCTGCCCCGTCTGGTGGGGCCAGCCTGGGCCTCGGAGATGGTCCTCACCTCGCGGATCATCAGTTCGGCCGAGGCGTTGAACATCGGGCTGGTCAACCGCGTGGTGCCTTCCGGAGAACTGGCCCAGGAAACTCAACGGCTGGCCGAGGGGATCGCCGCCGGTGGCCCCATGGCCGCCCGGTACGCCAAAGAAGCCATAACCGCAGGCGCAGACCTGAGCCTGGCCGAGGGCCTGCGGTTGGAGGCCGATCTGAACATCATTCTGCAAACCACCGGCGACCGAGCCGAGGGTCTCCGGTCTTTTCTGGAAGGGCGTTCGCCCCGTTTCACCGGCCACTAACAGGTTGATGAAAAAGGGGAGTCCAGAGGGGCGAAGTCCCTTTGGCAGGGGTCTGGGGGTGTCCCTCAGATACAATTTCTTCCCCCTTCGTGGTCAGGAAGGGGGTTGGGGGATGGTCGAAAAGGGTTTTTCAGCACACTGCTAAAGAAGGTTTATCATAGAAAGATTATCTTAGAAAGATTACCTTAGAAGGATTACCTTAGAAGGATTACCTTAGAAGGAATTATCGGGCCCGATTACAAAACGATTACAATCTGACGCATCAAGTTGAGGAAACCGATCTGGTGAAGTTAAAGCTGGACCTGCATACCCATATATGCGAAGCCTTCAATTTTCAGCCACCGTCGCTGGATATTGCCGAAAAAGTCATCGCTCAGATCAAGTCCCGGGGCATTGACGGCATCGCCATCACTGACCACCACAACAAGGACTGGTCCTTCCAGTTCCGGGAGTTGGTGGAAAAACATTTCCCCGGCGAGGTGGTGATCATCCCTGGTTGGGAGATTGAAGTCCGGCCCGTGGACAGTCCCTTTGATGAGTACCAGGTTGCGGAGCTGTTCCTGCCCAACGGCGGCATGTTCCGCATCTACTGCCACCCGGGGTACTACACCCCCAACATTATTATCGAAGCAAACATTCACGGCATCGAGATCGACAACTACATCCACAACTGGCACATTCGCAAGGGGCAGGTGCAGGGGGTGGCCGATGCCCACTCGCTGATGACCTTTCAGGTCAGCGACGCCCACAACCTGGAAAACGTTGGTCTGCGTTACACCCAGGTGGAGCTGGACGACCTGTACCGAAGGGCCGTCCCGCTGGACTAGCCCGTTATGCCAGCCTTCGATACCCTGCTTTACACCAAGGACGCCGGCGTGGCCCGCATTGCGCTGAACCGTCCCCGGGTCAGGAACGCCTTCAACCTTCAGATGCGGGACGACTTCGCCGAAGTGCTGTCTGCCGTCGCCGATGACCCGGAGGTCCGCGCCGTGATGATCACCGGAGAGGGTCGAGCCTTCTGCGCCGGGGCCGACCTGACCGAGTTTGGCACCGCGCCATCGCTGGTAAAAGCGCGAGAGGTACGGTGGGAGCGGGACGTGTGGGGCCAACTGCGTTCACTTTCCAGGCCCATAGTAACCGCGGTCCACGGCTATTGCATCGGTTCAGGCCTGGAAATTGCCCTCTTCAGCGACATCCGTATCGCCGCTGCCGGAACGGTTTTTGCCATGCCGGAAGTGCAACTGGGGATGATTCCCGCGGCTGGGGGCACCCAGACTCTGGCTCGAAGTGTCGGACCGGCGGTCGCCCTGGACCTGCTGCTGACCGGGCGGCGGTTCGACGCAAAAGAAGCGTTACGGCTCCGGTTGATCACCAGGATGGTGCCGGAGGAAAGTCTGGTTGCAACCGCCGGCCAGGTCGCTCACCTGCTGGCCCAGGTGGACCCAAACCGTATGGCGGGTGCCCTGGACGCGTTGAAATTGGGGGTTGACCTGGGTTTGGACCAGGCTTTGCCGCGGGAAGCCAGGATTGCCGAGTTGGCCCTGGGCCAATAGTCTATACTACTGGCATGACCACTTTACGGGTCAACTCTGGGCATCTAGCTGAACTGCCGGGTGTAACTGGATGAACACCACCGAATTTTTAACCATCGCCAGCGCGATCGTACCGGAGCGGCCCGCCTTCATTTTTGACGGCCAGCGGTTTTCCTTTGCCCACCTCCAGCAGCGAGTCAACCGGCTGGCCAGTTCCCTTTCCCAGCAGGGAGTCGAACCCGGGGACCGGGTGGCGACCATGCAGGTCAACAGTCACCAGAGCATCGAAATCTACTTCGCGGCGGCCCAACTCGATGCGGTCTATGTGCCCCTCAACTTCCGGGCCAAGGCCGAGGAATTGGACCAGATGTTGGGCATCGCTCAGCCCAGCATGGTATTTATCGGAGAGCGGTACCTGCCCCTGGTCAAGGGCAGCCTCGAAAACGGCACCCTGCCGTCCCAACGAATTGTGCTGCTGGACGCCCCAGCCGCCAGTGGTTACCTGGCCTACGATGAGCTACTCCAGTCGGGCCAGGCGGAGCAGATTCACTTCCCCACAGCCGAGGATGAAGACACCACGGTCATCATGTTCACCGCCGGCACCACCGGACTGCCCAAGGGGGTGATGCTGACCCACGACAGCTTTTCATCCTACCTGCTGTCCAACGTTTCCCCCGCCGATCCGGACCTGGAAGAGACCAATTTATTGACCGTGCCCTTCTACCATATTGCCGGACTCCAGGCGGCGCTGGCCGCGGTTTACGGCGGCCGTACGGTGGTGGTCATGCGCCAGTTCGAACCGCTGGAGTGGCTGACACTGGCCCACCGCCACCGGGCCAACCGGGCGATGTTGGTGCCGACCATGCTAAAGCGGCTGATGGACCATCCCCGGTTCGGCGAATTTGACCTGTCGTCGTTGGACGTAATCACCTACGGGGCGGCCCCAATGCCGTTGCCGGTGATCCAACAGGCCATCAAAAAATTCCCCAACGCCCGGTTTATCAACGCCTTCGGCCAGACGGAGACGGCGTCCACCATCACCATGCTGCCTCCGGAAGACCACGTTCTGGAAGGAAGCCCGGAAGTGGTGGCCAGGAAACTGAAACGGCTGACCTCCATCGGGGTGCCGCTGGAAGACGTGGAGGTCATGATCGTCACGGAAGATGGCCAGCCGGTGGCTACGGGAGAAGTCGGGGAAATTGTCGCGCGGGGGCCGCGCATGATGAAAGGCTATTGGCAGCAGGAAGCCGCCACCGGCGCCGCCATCCGCTCCGGTTGGGTTTACACCGGAGACCTGGCTTATCAGGACGAAGACGGTTACATCTATCTGGCGGGGCGGGCCAGGGACTTCATCAAGCGGGGCGGCGAAATGATTTCGCCCGAAGAAGTGGAGCAAGCCCTGCTGTCCCATCCGGACGTGGATGATGCGGCGGTCATTGGCATCCCGGACCTGGAATGGGGCGAAGCCGTCACTGCGGTGGTGGTGCGGCGGTCGACCGCGGTTTCCGAAGCAGCGCTGATCGAGCATTGCCACCAGCGTCTGGCCAGCTTCAAGCGCCCCAGTTCGGTAGTCTTTGTCGATGAACTGCCCCGAAATGCCATGGGCAAGGTTCTGAAACGAGACCTGCGGGAGCGGTTTGGCGCACCGCATTGAGACCAGAGTTAGTCTAGTATTTCAGGAGCAAGCGATGAAGATTGCAGTGATGGGCACTGGAGGTGTCGGCGGGTATTTTGGCGGGCTGCTGGCTCGGGGCGGGCATGAGGTCACCTTCGTGGCCCGCGGCCCACACCTGAAGGCGATACAGCGAAATGGCCTGCGGGTGGAGAGCGTCAACAGCGGCACCTTCACGGCGCCCGGCGCGGCGGTTGAAGATACGTCCGGCGCGGGTATTCAAGACCTGGTGCTGTTCACCGTCAAGATGTACCACAACGACTCGGCCATTGAGGCGGTCCGGCCGATGGTCGGGCCGGACAGCGTGATCTTGACCCTGCAAAACGGGGTCGACAACGGGGAGTGCCTGGTCGAAGCTTTCGGCGAATCTCGAGTGATGATCGGCTCGGCGATGCTGGAAGGCCGCATCGCCGAGCCTGGCGTGGTCACTCAAGGCGGGCCGGGCCGGGCCAATTTCGGCGAGCTGACCCCCGGCATCACCCAACGCGGCCAGCAGCTGCTGGCCGTCTTCCGGGAAGCTGGCTGGCAGGTGGAACTGCAGGAGAACATGCTGGACATGCTCTGGAAGAAGTTTGCGTACCTTTCGGCCTCGGCGGCGGTATGCGCCGCCAGCAACTCCACCATGGGAGAGATGCGGTCGGTGCCGGAGACCCGCGAAATTCTCAAGCAGGCCATTGCCGAAGGATTTGCGGTGGGCCGGGCTCGCGGCGCGCCGATAAAGGAAGATGCCCTGGATTGGTCGATGAATTCCCTGGACAGTTTCCCGGTCCTGGGGAGGTCGTCAATGGCCAAGGACTTCACCGAGGGCAAGCCGGTGGAACTGGAGGGCCTGATCGGCACCGTGGTCCGCATGGGCCGGGAAGTTGGCGTGCCGACTCCGGTCAACGATGTCCTGTACGCGGTATTGTTACCCTGGGCATTACGGAATGGAATGTAATGACCAGCGATTAGCCGGCTTCACCGGACTTCATCACCGGACTTCAACCAATATGCTGCGACGCGGGCCTCGGCCAGGTCCTTGATCTGTACCACGCCGCTAATGGTCTCTTCCTTCCTGAGCTGGAGAAACAGGAAGACCACTTCTTTCACCGGCTGGCCCGTCGCCTTTTCCAGGGCGGTCATGGAGTAGACTTCCTCGGGCCGGTCCAGCGAGCCGATGCCCAGGACGTTGCCCAGAAAGTATATGACGGGCCGTTACCCGACGCGGGCGCGGCACTATTTCCCCCAGGTAGATTGATGTGAGCGGTTCTTAACAGGAACTTAATCATTGGCCACTATGATGAGCACATCCTCAAGTAGCTCCCTGGTGGGCTCTGTGCCAGGCTCCGTCCGTCAACGGAGCACAAAGAGAACCCCCGCAACAAGCCGGGGGTTCTCTTGATTCCCTCCAAATAAACTGGTCTCTGCTGTGGGTACCCCATGCCATTCGGGAACAACCTTCAC
>DASTLM010000349.1:0-8191 GCA_035714945.1 Dehalococcoidia bacterium
GCCGAGGCGAGCAAGAACGAGCACTGGCCGCCGCCCACCCGGGAGTTCCTGGTCAGGCAGGAAAACAAGATAATGCTGCCCGCCGCGTTTTCCCCAATGCACTGACCTGACTGGGGTCAGAACGCTTTCACGGCCCCCAAGATGGGCAGGTTCCCACCTGCCCATCGGCAATAATAAATGGAGTCGCCGGCCAGACCGGGTCCAGAATAGACCAATGGAACTGGCAGCCTCCGCTTCAAGAAACAAGGTGCAGATGCAGTCAGACCTGACCGACCAGGAAGCCGTTAAACAAGCTAACCAACGGTTCTACGAGGCCTTCGGCGCGTTGGACCTCAGCGGCATGGACGCCGCGTGGGACAATTCGGAGCGGTCGCTGTGCGTCCACCCCGGCTGGCAGCCCCTGGTCGGTTGGTCTCGGATTCGCGAAAGCTGGCAAGCGATCCTGGACAATGCTACTCTGATGCACTTCAATATTCAGTACATTAACCTGGTGGTGGCAGGCGATTGTGCCTGGGTTACCTGCGTTGAAAATATCACCAGCGTGCTGCAGGGCCGGGCCGACAACTTCGGGGTGCTGGCTACCAACATCTTCGTGCGGTCCGCCCCGGGCTGGCGCATGATCGTCCATCATGCTTCGCCTCGGTTTTAAGACTCCCCACCCCAAATCGTTGCCATATTCCGTCGTTGCCATATTCCGTCGTTTCCGATGGCGATGACATTTCTAATCCGTTAATCGTTTCGATATAATGGTAGACGCCTGGCGACCGGGTTGCCTTCGATCTCTCCTCACGACGCAGGTTGGCATCACCGATGACCCATGGGGTTGAGGCTGGACGTATCTTCGCCGGCATTTCAATAAGAGGACTGGGTTCATGACTTCTAGTGCCGCTGGCTTGTCCCGAACGGACAAAAATTTGTGGAACGCCATTCTGGGCGAGGCCATGGCCTATTTAAAATACAATGCCTACGCTCACCGGGCATTGGAGGAGGGCTATCCAGAAGTGGCCCAGATCTTTCAGGAAGTGGCCGGGGCCGAGACCATTCACGGAATGAACCACCTGCGGGTGGCCGGTGAGATTGGCTCCACCGCCGCCAATTTACAGCAGGTCACCACCAGCGAGACTAAAGAATTCAGCGCCATGTATCCGCGCATGATTCAGGACGCTCTGCAGGAAGACCGGCAGGACGCTGCCGAGTCCTTTGCCCTGGCCCTGGAGCGGGAGCGTCACCACCAGGAAGCGTTTTCTCGGGCGTTAGAACTGTTGCATCAGAAGCAGGAACGGTTGTCCGAAGCGGCGGCGGCGACCGCAGTTCAAGCAACGGAAACCCCTCCAAATCATGGGGCATCCGCCCTAGCGGCGACCCTCCCCACCGGTGGGAGCATCGGCGAGTTAGACCTGCAGACCTATACCTCGGCGGCGATGGAGGTTGACCGGGAGCGGTTCCGTGTCGCCAATCTGGGCCGTCTTCGCGAGGTTGTATTCGGCGCGCAAGACGGTATTCTCAGCACAGTGGCGCTGGTCACTTCAATTGCGGTGGCAGTGGGTGAAAACTCTACCATCCTGGTGGCTGGGCTGGCCGCTGCTCTGGCGGGAATGATCTCGATGGCCACCGGCGCCTATCTGGGTTCTCGGGCTCAGCAGGATGTGCGCAAGTCGGAGATATCCCGGGAAGCCCTGGAGTTGGAAGAAAGGCCGGAAGAGGAATATGCTGAGCTGGTGGTCATATTCCAACGCGAGGGAAAGACTTACCAGGAAGCCAGACTGTTAGCCGATGATATTTCTCAGGACAAGGAACTCTGGCTCAACACGCTGATTGAGAAGGAGTTGGGCATCAGCCCGGAGGACACCGGCAACCCCGTCAAGGATGCGCTGACCATGGGAGCCTCCTTCATTGTCGCTGCGGTGATCCCGATCATCCCCTATCTGTTCTTGACCGGCTTCTTTGCCATCGGCATTTCGGTGTTTGGCGGGTTGATTGCCCTGTTTGTGCTGGGAATGGCCAAGGGGAGGCTGGTGCAGCGGTCACCGATCCTGCAAGGCCTGGAAATCCTGGGCATTGGCGTGGTGTCGGCGGGCATCGGCTATCTGCTGGGCGACTTGATTCCCAGGTTGATTACCTGACCGGAACCGGCCAATCATCCGATCCGGGCGAAGTGCTCTCTGACCGCCACCAGGAAGTCGACCGGATTGTCGCCCGCTACCAGATGTCCTGCCCTGGGGACAGTCACCGTTGAGCAATCAGGAATCACTTCCCGCATTTTCCGCATGGTCTCGTCGGCGAAGATGTCGCTGTCGCCGCCGCGCAGCACCAGGGTGGGGCAGGTGATCTTGGCCACGGTTTCCCAGAGCTGTTCCGCAGTCCATTGGGGAGTGCGCTGGCCCGGACTACGTAATAACTTGTCGTATTTCCAGGTCCACTTGCCGTCGGACCGCTGACGAATACTGTATTTCAGCGAGCCCAGCGTCTGCTCCCGGTTGCGCCCGGTATATGCCTGCACCCGCTCGGCGAACTCATCGAAACTGTCCAGCTCATCGGGCAACTCTCGGAAGCTCTGGATGCGGTTGCGCCCCCGGTGCTGGGCCTCCGGGCCAGTATCGACGATGACCAGCGACTTCAATTTATCCGGGTGCCGGGACGCCCACACGTAGCTGTTGCGTCCGCCCATGGAGTGTCCAATCAGGTGGAACCGGTCCAACCTCAGGGCCCCTACGAAGGCGTCGATGTCGCGCTGGTGTCCTTCGATGGAATAATCGCCGTCCGCCGCCCAGTCGCTATCGCCGTGACCCCGCTGGTCCAGGGCCAGGATATGGTAATGCTCCGACAGCGGTAGGCAGACGAAGTCCCAGCTGTGGGCCTGTTGCGACCCGCCGTGCAGCATTACTATCAGGGGACTGGAGGGGCTGCCCCACTCCAGGTAGTGGAAGTTCATGCCATTGGCCCTTATCTGCCGGTCAACCGGCAGGTTCTCCTGGGTGAAGGGCACCCCCTTCTGCCGTGCCGCCTGGTGCAGCGTTAGCCCCAGCGAATGAGATGCCATGGCCTGACCTCCTGATCGGTGGGTAAAATATCAGAACAATGATAACTTAGTTGAGGTTTTCTTTCCACCTGCTCAGTGCTATCATAGAAATCTGTTAAATGGACTTGCCGCAAGCCAGTGGGTTAGAGTCATTGGTGTCGCCACTAATGATTGCGGCCACTGGTACAGGTTGAGGAGCGCTAAACCCATGACCACCCAGGCGTTTAAGCTGGTACTGGATCCCCGGGCAACCCGGGGCAAGAAAGTTAAGCAATTAAGAAAGACCGGCGTTATTCCAGTGCACTTATATGGTCCGGAAACGGAATCTCGTTCTTTGCAGTGTACGCAGCGGGATGTTTTGCGGGCGCTGTCCCGCACCGGCGGGACCACCCCCATCTCGGTAACGGTCAACGGGGAGAGCGGCGAGTACTTGACCTTTGCCAGAGAAGTCCAGTGGCACCCGGTGCGGGGCGATATTCTGCACGTCGATTTCATGGCAGTGCGGGCCACCCAGCGGTTAACGGCTCAGGTGCCCATCAGTCTGGTTGGTGAATCCCCCGGGGCGCGAGGGGCCGGCGGATCGGTCATTCAGCAGTTGCGAGAATTGACCGTCGAGGCCCTACCCCTGGAGCTACCTTCCGAGGTACAAGTAAACCTGGGGATTCTTACCGATCCGGCCGGCGTGATCCGTGCTGGTGACATACCCCTTCCCCCCAATGTGCTCCTGCTCACCGACGCTGAAGACGTGGTGGTAAGGATCGAAGCCCTGAGGGCCGAGGAAGTGGTCGAGGCCGCCGGTGGGGGGCCGGCAGAACCGGAGGTCGGGAGACCCGATGGTGGGACTGGTGAGGGGGCCGAATAACGGCTCCTGGACTGCCCCCAGTCCGTCCCCTTGAGGCCATCCCAAGGCCATCCTAAGGAAGCTCAAGGCCATCCCAAGGCCATCCCCAAGGCCATCCCAAGGAAGCTCAAGGAAGCTCAATTCACCGAAGCCCGGTGCCCATCGGGAATGGGCAAAGTCAATATCTGGAGGCTGATCATGTACCTGGTATATATGGGAGAGTCTGGCGACACTGGCAACAGTGTGGACGACCCGCACCAGAAGTATCACGTTCACCTGGGCCTCCTGGTGCATGAGCAGCAGTGTATCTCGATAAATGGTGAGTTTAACGCATTGTGCCGGCGGCACTTCGGCAGCCCCCTGGGCGAGTCGGGAACGCCCAGGGAACTGCGAGCCGGAGATATTTATCAGGGCACCGGCTTTTTTAGTTCCTGGCGTCCGGAAAAGCGGGCCGAGCTAATCCAGGACTGTTTGAGCATTCTGGTGCGGCGGGAGACTCCGGGGATCGTCGCCTACATCGACAAGCAGGAATTCTCCAGGGCAAGAGCCAGAGAGGACAGCCCCTATGCCTATCTGGGGAGCCCCTCTGAAATTACCATCAGCAAGTTCCTGATGGCCCTGAACTTGTTCGTGGACGAAGCCAATATCACCGAAATAGGGCACGAACGGATTATGGAGGCGGACTTGCCGATCCGGAATTACAGCCTGGTGGTGGCCGGTCAGGGCAGGTCGGTGGCTCCCGGATTTATGAACCAGTTCCTGCGATCCGAAAGCGAAATCCCTTCCCCGGCGGTACTGGAGAATTTTTGCTACGTCGCGGCGGAGCACTCGGTGTGCACTCAGCTAGCCAATATGTGCTCTTACTTCGTGCGCCGGTGGCTCCAGAACCCGGCGGGCACCAATTCTTACTACGATGTTCTGCAAGAGGGCCGGGTGATCCAGGTTATCTACCCGGTGCAGTTCTACTAGCAGGGTACTGAAAAACCCTTTTCGACCATCCCCCAACCCCCTTCCTGGTCAGGAAGGGGGTAGAAATTGTATCTGGGGGACACCCCCAGACCCCTGCCAAAGGGACTTGGCCCCTCTGGACTCCCCTTTTTCATCACCCCTCTCCCCGGGCGCTCATCGAGTGACCGGTTCAGCCAGCGGCAGTCTCTCACCCGGTACGTGGGGCTTCTCAATACCCGCCTACCCGAACCGGGCCAGCCGCCGCAGGCATGCGCTCAGCAGGTCTACCCCGATGACCAACGCCAGGTACCAGATAATAATCAAGCTGACGTCGGTGTAGTGGAACCAGCTTAAACGCAGAATGAACTCCCGTCCCAGTCCTCCGGCGCTGACAAAGCCCACCACCACCGTAGTCCGAATCACCACCTCCCAGCGGTACAGCAGATAGGTGATGAACTGAGGCAGGGCCTGGGGCAGGATCCCGTACAGCAGCATTTTGGTGTTGCCCGCCCCGGCGGCTCGCAAGGCCCGGGCCGGCGCCGGGTCCAGATTCTCCACCACCTCAGCGGTCAATCGGCCCACGATGCCGTAGTTGTGGAAGCCCAACGCCAACGCGCCGGGCAGAATTCCCGGCGACAAAAAGAACACGATGATCATGGCCCACACCAGCTCCGGCACCCCCCGCGACAAAGTGTAGCTGGCACGGGTAATGTAATAGGCCCCGGCTCCGGCCCGCGAAGGCGCGCCGCCCAGGTCACCGTTGCTGATGTTGCGGGCCGCCAGCAGCAGGGTCAGGAAGGCCCCAATACCGGCGATGCCGATGGCCAGGACGCTCATTGCCAGGGTGTGGTAGGCTAGCCTGCCGGTTTCCAGCCACCGGCTGGCCTGCCAGTAGGCCGGCGTAAGGTCCGAGTTTAACCCCAACATCGAGCTCAGAAACTGCCCGGCGTTGCTCCAGGTCTGGCTGAGGAACAGGTCGGTAATGCCGCTGTCGCCGCCGAGCAAGATGAAGCCCCAGGAGGTTACCGTTAGCAGGATGAACGCGTACAGGGAAGCGCGGGCGAAGGTGAGGCGTGGGCGCGCCTGCCGAAAGGGACGGATGGATTCGGCCGGGCGGATCATGCTACCAGGCTCCGGCGCACCCGGGTGCTCCACAGATCGACCAGGACGATCAGGGCCACCATGAACATCAGCAGCGTCCATACCTGGTTGAACCGCAAGTCCTGCAGGGATAGCTGTATCTGGAAGCCCAACCCGGGTATTCCCACGAAACTCAGGATTGCCGCTGCCCGGATGCCGCACTCAAAGCGGTAAAAGCTGTACCCCAGCATATCGGGCAGGGCCATTTGCAGGTGGCCGTAGAGCAGCACCCTCAGGGGTGATGCGCCAGATGCCCGCAGCGCCCGCAGCGGCCCCTGGGGCACATCCTGCAACAGTTCGGCATAGACTCGGCCCAGGATTCCGGCGTAGGGCAGGGCCAGGGCGATGATGGCCGCCGCCGGCGACAACCCGATGGCCGCCACCAGCAGCACCGCCCAAACCAGTTCGTGGACCGCCCGCAGCCCGCCCAAAAATAGTCGGGTGCCGGCGATGACCGGCCTTCGCCTGGGGGTTGATTCCTTGAGTATGGTGCCGGAGGCGATGATCCCCAGGGGCAGCCCGATGGCCACCGCCAGGGTGATACCGGCAACGGCATAGACCACCGTCTGCCAGCTGGCCTTGAACGCGATGGCCAGGAAGTCGGGAGAGACATCCGGGGTTAACAGGGCGGCGAAGAACCTGAAGGCCGACCGCCCTCCGCCGGTGTGTATCAGCGGCCCGGTCCAGTTGACGCTGGCCAGGCTCCACAGGAAGGCCCCCAACAGGAGCAGGGTCAGCAGTTGATGACGGTCAAGAAATGGCCGAAAAAACTTCAGGCACCAACTCCTCAGGGGGGTTGTGGTTCAAATCATAGAGACGGCCCAGCACCGCCTCGGTCAGGTCGGAGGCGGGCAGGTCAAAAAACATCCGGCCCTGGCGCAGTCCGATCACTCTGGAACAGTATTTCTGAATCAGGTAGGGGGAGTGCAGGCTGACGATCAGGGTCTTGCCTGCACTGGTGGTCAGGTCAGTGAGCAGGCGAAGCATTTCCTCGGCCCGAGCCGGGTCCAGGGACGCCACCGGTTCGTCAGCCAGCACCACCGTGGGTGACTGCACCATTACTCGGGCGATGGCTACCCGCTGCTGTTCTCCACCGGAAAGGTGGGAGGTCCGCTGGTAGGCTTTATTGGCGATGCCCAGCTTCGCCAATGCCGATTCGGCCAATTGGCGGTCCTGTGGCCAGACCAGGGAGACCAGGGAACGAAAAAGGCTCCACTGCCCCAACCGGCCAGCCAGTACGTTGTGAATCACCGGCAGGTGGGGCACCAGGTCGTATTGCT
Source organism: Dehalococcoidia bacterium (assembly GCA_035714945.1). Classification (GTDB taxonomy): domain Bacteria; phylum Chloroflexota; class Dehalococcoidia; order Lucifugimonadales; family UBA3495; genus Casp-Chloro-G3. The sequence continues at coordinate 7,229 of DASTLM010000349.1, forward strand.
GGTGGATGATGCCCACCAGCCTGGACAACTCGCGGCCGGGTTGCAGATGGGCCAGGCGATGGTTGTCAATGTAAAGCTGGCCGGCGTCGGGCTGCAGTATTCCCGCCATCAGATAGAGCAAAGTGCTCTTGCCGCTGCCGCTGGGACCGGCCAGGGCCACCCGCTCTCCGGGCTGTATGCTGAAGCTCAGGGGACTCAATGCCCTCACCTGGGCGTAGTTCTTGCTAATCCCCTCAGCGACGAGGATGGATTCCCAGCTACCGGTCACTGAATTATCTCCAATTTCCGTCCAACGTCTTCAATGGCCTGGTAGTTGGCATTGTTGGTGGTGATGAATTTCTCGGTGCTGTAAAGGTCCAGAATCTCGGCGTGTTCCTGGGGGTTCAAGTCCAACAGGGCTTGCTGGAGTTTGGCGGTAAAACCAGCACCGTACACCTCATCCAGATCCGCCCGCGCTGTCCAGTGGTAGTCGAAATAGTCGGGGGTAGTGTAGAACTCATTGACCCGGCTAGTGTCTACCGTGCCGTCCCCTACCGCCAGGTCCCAGACATCTTCATTTAATGCGCCAATATCGAAGGCCCCGCTCTCCACCAGTTGCCAGGTGGCGTCGTGGGAATTGGAAAAGCTGGCTTCTTCCCGGAAGGCGTTTTCCGGGTCAATGCCCGCTTCGATCAAAAAGTACCGGGGCATCAGGTGCCCGGAAGTCGAGCTGGGACTGCCGAAGGTGATGGTCAACTCGCTGGCATGGGCCTTCAAGTCCTCCAGGGACTCGATGGGCAGGTCGGCTCGGGCGATGAACTTGGAATGAAACCTGGCGTCATTCTCTCGCTGAGCGATGGCCTGGGCCCCCGGATTCTGGAGCCGGGCCTGCACGCCAGTCAGCCCGCCAAAGAAGGCGACCTGTAGCTGGTCCTGGCTGAAGGCGGTGACCACCGCGGCGTAGTCCACGCTGGGCACGTACTC
>DASTLM010000350.1:0-3265 GCA_035714945.1 Dehalococcoidia bacterium
CCCGGTGGAAAACCGGAAGTCAGTATACCTTGACGTCTGTTGCCTGGCAAACTCCGGCCCGGTCAAACCGGAGTAATGTCGAGGCCGGATCAACAGATTCGTGTTAGACTCTACTGATAGAGCGCAAATCGGAGGTGAAAACTCATGCAAGGCCAAGCCACGCTGGTTGATCGCTTCAACTCATGGTTGCGAAGGAACAGGTTCACCTTGCCAAGTTGCCCAATATCACACCGGGAAAATTGGTCAGTGGCCGAGCATGTGGTGGAGTTTCGCCAATACCAGGGAGGATTTTCATCCGCAGGCGTGGGTTCGGTTTACCCAGCAGTTATGATAATTTGCGATGATTGTGGATACACTATGTTTATTAACGCCGCAATAGCTGGTCTGGTATAGTACAGAGGAAAAAGTGCCGTGACCTCAGAGAACGAAGGCTATTCGCCAGTTTCGATAGCCAACGAGACTCGCATTTCAAGACCGGAAAACCTGGAGAGTTTTCCGGTCAGTTGGTCGGACTGGGATTTCGTGAGAAGCCGCATTGAGCGCTGCCAGGTCCGTATAGACATCTGGAGCATATTAACGTCATTCTTCTTCAGCGCCACGATCTTTGCTTTGGGTGCCGCTCTAAGCTCTGATACAAACTCTACGTCGGAGACCCTCCGCCCAATCTACTTTACTATAGCAGGAGCAGCTTTGATTCTCACGCTGGTATGTTTGTTTGCTCGGTTGCATTTGGGTAAAGCACAACATGAGCGGATTCAAAATGTGCTGGAGGATATGTACCAAATAGAGCACAGATACGCCAGGCCATCCACTGAAATCCATAATCCTTGACCGAGGCTATCCCGAAATGGTCAACCGGTCCAATCTTTGGTCAGCACGCATTGAGGACTAGCGACAAGATGCCAGAGGCAGACTTCATCCAACAGTTAAAAGCCATTGTCGGGGCAGAGGACGTCATCTCACACCCGGAAGACCTGCTGGTCTACGAATATGACGGCTCCATCGACCGCTCGATGCCGCGGGCCGTGGTCTTCCCCTCCGGCACCGAGGAAGTCAGCCGCGTGTTGGCCCTGGCCTACCGGGCGGGAGTCCCGGTGGTGGGCCGCGGCTCCGGCACCGGACTCAGCGGCGGGGCGATCGCCCCCGAGGGCGGCATCCAGATCGCGTTCACCAGGATGAACCACATCCTGGACGTGGATGCCGAGAACCGCACCGCCACCGTCGAGCCCGGCGTCATTAACCTGGACCTGGACAACCACGTCCGCAAATTTGGTATGCGCTACGCCCCCGACCCTTCCAGCCAGAAGGCCTGCAGCCTGGGCGGGAATATCGCCGAAAACGCCGGCGGCCCCCATTGCCTGGCCTACGGTACCACCACCAACCATGTCCTGGCCATGGAAGTGGTGCTGGAAGACGGTACGGTGGTTAACCTGGGCGGCCCCACCCGGGAAGCCCCGGGTTACGACCTGCGGGGAGTCTTTGTCGGCTCCGAGGGTACGTTTGGCGTCGCCACCAGAATCATGGTGCGGCTCCTGCCCCTGCCGGAAGTGGTCAGGACCTTCCTGGGAATTTTCCCCGACATCGACACGGCCTGCACCGGGGTGTCGGCAATCATCGGGCACGGCATAGTCCCCGCGGCATTGGAAATGATTGACGCCCTGAGCATCAGGGCGGTGCAGAACGTCACCGACGCCGGATATCCGCCGGACGCTGGAGCGGTGCTGCTGGTGGAACTGGAAGGCCTCAAAGAAGAGGTTGAGGACGTCACCAGGGATGTCGAATCCGCATTGTGGGACACCGGTGCCAGGGACGTCCGCATCGCCGAAGACCCGGCCGACCGGGAGAAGCTGTGGGTGGGCCGCAAGACGGCCTTTGGCGCCTTTGGCACCATCGCCCCCAACTACTATCTGGTGGACGGCGTGGTGCCCCGGACCCGCCTGGCCCAGGTGCTGCGCCAGGTGTCGGAGATCAGCGAAAAATACCGTATCACCATCGCCAATGTGTTCCACGCCGGTGACGGCAACCTGCACCCCTGCATGCTCTTCGACGAGCGAGAGCCCGGAGTTTCGGAACGGGCGGCCCAAGCCGCCCGGGAGTTGATGGAATACTGCGTGGCGGTGGGCGGCACCCTCAGCGGCGAGCACGGCATCGGACTGGAGAAAAAAGAGTTCATGCCGCTGGTGTTTAATGAAGCCGATCTGGAGCGGATGCGCCAGGTCCGCGACGCTTTTGCCCCGGCCAACCGGATGAACCCGGGCAAGATTTTCCCCGACGGCGTCTCCTATCATGCCGGGTCGCACCCGGCCGCGCCGGGAATGTATATTTGAAGTAACCAATTATTGGGAATAAAGATGGCACGTGAAAAGATCAGATTTCTGGTAGATGAAAAGGGACGAAAACAGTCGGTGCTTTTGCCCATCGGAGAATATCGGGAGCTTTTGGAAGACCTTGCCGACCTGGCGGTTATCGCCGAAAGGAGAGACGAACCAGCGGAAGCGCTGGATGACGTTCGGCAGAGGCTTCAAGAGAAATGGCAGAGTACCGGATCGAAATAAAGCGTTCAGCTGAACGCAGTCTCGGAACCTTGGAGCCGAATTTAGGAAAAAGAATCCTGCTAGGTATTGAAGCCCTGGCGGCGCATCCCCGTCCTATACAATCTAGGAAGCTTGTTGGTAGCGAAAACTCTTACCGTTTGAGGGTAGGAAGATACCGGGTGCTTTATCAGATTGACGACGAATGCAGGTTAATCACCGTGTTTGCCGTCGGCCACCGCCGCGAGATCTACCGATGATTCTAGGCATGTTTGGGCGTTCACGAGTATATGTTTGAAGTCAGATAAACATTTGACCCCCACCCTGCGGGAAAAACTGGCTTCCCTCCTGGGAAACGACGGCGTTGGTCCGCACAACCGACGGGAAGAATACGCCGTCGACGGTCTGGTACCCCAGGCAGTAGTCCAATCCGCCAGCCGCCAGGCCATCGCCGAGGTCATGCGCTGGGCCTCGGCAGAAAAACTGGCGGTGACGCCAAGGGGCGGCGGCACTCAGATGTCCCTGGGCAACCTGCCCAATTCCCTGGACCTGGTGGTGGACCTGAGCAGGTACAACCGCTTGCTGGACTACCAACCGGCCGACCTCACCGTCACCGTCGAGGCCGGTATGACTCTGGAGACCCTGCAACGGGAACTGGCCCAGGGCGGCAATCTGGCATCTCTGGAAGCGCCAATGGCGGGCCGGGCTACCATCGGCGGCATCCTGGCCGCCAA
>DASTLM010000351.1:0-2709 GCA_035714945.1 Dehalococcoidia bacterium
AGCCGCGCCACTGGCACCCGGTAGGGGGAGCAGCTGACGTAGTCCAGGCCAATCTCATGGAAGAAGGCGATGCTGGCCGGGTCGCCGCCGTGCTCGCCGCAGATGCCCAGTTCAATGTCGGGCCGCGCCTCGCGTCCGGCGGTGGCCGCCCGTCGCACCAGGTTTCCCACGCCTTCAGTGTCGATGGTGGCGAAGGGGTCGGCGGGCAGGATTCCCTGGGCGATGTAGGCCCGCAAGAACTTGCCTTCCGCGTCGTCCCGGCTGAACCCGTAGGCCAGCTGGGTCAGGTCGTTGGTGCCGAAGCTGAAGAACTCCGACTCTTGGGCGATTTTCCCGGCGGTGACTGCCGCTCGGGGAGTTTCAATCATGGTGCCGAACTTGTAGGGGACCACAACGCCCAGGCGTTCTTGAACCCGGGCGGCAACGGAGCTCAAGTGCTGCCGGAGCCGCCGCATCTCCGCAACGTCCACGGTCAGCGGGACCATTATCTGCGGGTGGACCGAAACACCCTGCTGCTTCAACCTGGCGGCGGCGGTGATAATGGCCTCAACCTGCATTTGATAGATGGCCGGGAAGCTCAGTCCCAACCGGCAGCCCCGGTGTCCCAGCATGGGGTTGGATTCCCGGTGCGAGTCCACCAGCCGCAGGAACTCTCCTTTTTCTGCCAGTTCTTCGGCGCTGGCTTGTCCCGAGGCGCGCCCTTCGATGTATTCGGTCAACAGTTTTTCGTAGGGCGGCAAGAACTCGTGCAGGGGAGCGTCCAGCAGCCGGATCGTAACGGTACGGTCCCCCATGACGCGCAGAATCCCCTCGAAGTCGGCGGTCTGGAACTGGCGCACCTGGGCCAGCGCATCATAGAAATCCCGGACATGCTCCGGCAAATCAGCGGTGGAGAGCGGATCTTGAGTCAACTCAACCTGCTCTCGACGCCATTCCTCCGCGGACTCGGCATTGAGCAGCATCTGGCGTACCACCGGCAAACGCTCCGGGTTCATGAACATGTGCTCGGTGCGGCACAGACCGATCCCCTGGGCGCCCATGGCCAGGGCGTGCGACGCGTCTTCCGGGGTGTCGGCATTGGCTTTAACTCCCAGGATACGGGTCTGGTCGGCCCAGGTCAGCAATTCGGTGGCTTCAACAATCTCGTTCAGGTGGGGGCTGACGGTGGCCAGCTGGCCGTAGTAGACGTTGCCCGACGTCCCGTCGATGCTGATGCATTCACCTTCGTGGACCGCCCGTCCGTTGGCCATAAAAAGCCCTTGAGCCAGGTCCACCTGCACCTCTTCACAGCCAACGATACAGGGTTTGCCCATGCCCCGGGTCACCACCGCGGCGTGGCTGGTGACGCCGCCCCGGGTGGTCAGGATCCCAGCGGAGGAAATAATTCCCTGGATGTCGTCGGGTTTGGTCTCCTGGCGCACCAGGATGACGGCAGTCCCCTTTCGGGCCATTGCCGCGGCTTTGGCCGCCTCAAAATACACCTGGCCGCTGGCGGCACCCGGCGAGGCGGGCGCGCCCTGGGCCAGCCGGGCATCCTGTACCTGGGGCGACTCGAGGTCCACATCGAATCGGGGGACCAGGAGCTGAGAGACCTCCTCTGGATCGACCCGCAGCAGGGCCTCTTTGCGGTCGATCAGTCCTTCGTGGAACATGTCCACCGCAGTCTTGACCGATGCGGTGGGAGTGCGTTTGGCGTTGCGGGTCTGCAGGATGAACAACCGGCCGGCCTCGACGGTGAACTCCACATCCTGAACGTTCCGATAGTGGTTTTCCAGGCGCTGGGCCAGGGCCATCAGTTCACCGTGGACCTGGGGCAGCACCTGGGCCAGACTGGATATGGGTTGCGGAGTGCGCAGGCCGGCCACTACGTCCTCACCCTGGGCGTTGGCCAGAAACTCGCCGTAAACTTCCCGTTGTCCGGTGGAGGGGTTGCGGGTGAACAGCACCCCGGTGCCGCTGGTCGGGCCCAGGTTGCCAAACACCATGCTCATCACGCTGACGGCGGTGCCCAGGTCGTGGGGGATACCGTAGAAGTCCCGATAGTGAATTGCCCGGAGGTTGTTCCAACTGCGGAACACCGCTTCGATGGCGTTGCCCAACTGTTCGGCCGGTTCGTGGGGCACGTCGACCCCGGCCGCCTGTCGGATGGCAATTTTGAAGTCGGCGATGATGTCGCGGAGCTGCTCGACGTTCAGCTCGCAGTCCAGCGAGACTCTCGCTTGCTGCTTGTGCCTGGTCAGTATCTCCTCAAAGGTATCGTGGCCTACGTCCATCACCACGTCGGCGTAGATCTGGAGAAACCGCCGGTGGGCATCATAGGCCGGGCGAGGGTCGCCCATCAATTTGGCCAGGCCATCAACTATGTCGTCGTTGATGCCCAGGTTCAGAATGGTGTCCATCATCCCGGGCATGGAAATTTTGGCGCCGGAGCGCACCGAGACTAGCAATGGGTTGTCAGTGGAGCCAAAGCCGCGCCCCATGACCTTTTCCAGATGGGCCACATTTTCCTGGATGCGGTCCATCAGTCCCGCTGGAAATTGACGGCCACTGGCAAAATAGTCCAGGCAAACCTGGGTGGTAATGACGAATCCCGGCGGTATGGGGAGTCCCATGCGGGCCATTTCACACAGGCCGCTGCCCTTGCCGCCCAGGAGGTCGCGCATTGAGGCATCGCCCTCCTCAAACTGGTAGATCATTTTTTTGAATCCC
>DASTLM010000352.1:0-3811 GCA_035714945.1 Dehalococcoidia bacterium
GGTTCGAGCGCCTGACGGTAACACCCGCTGGCTGCGCCAACCCTGGAGCGTGCTGGCCTTCCAGGTAGCCGGAGCCGACGGGCTGCGGCTGCTGCATGCCGACAATCTGGATGAAGAAAGGGAAAGCCCACCCGCCGAAAACCTGCTCCGCGAGTTGCTGGAGTGGCCCCAGAAGGAAGGTCTGGCAACCCTGGTGTTGATGGACGAGGTCCTGATGTATGCCCGGGAGAAGGTCGGCCTGGACCCGGCCTGGCGCCACCGCCTTCAAGATTTCTTCCAGTACCTCACCCAGGCTGCCACCAAGGTGGACCAGGCGTGTGTGGTTGCGTCGCTGCTGGCCACCGATCCTCGCAAGAGCGACGAACTGGGCAAGGAGATCATCCAGGAGTTGTACGCCATCTTCCGCCGGGAGAAAGAGGAGGGCATCGAGCCGGTGGAGAAGCAGGACGTGGCCGAGGTTCTGCGCCGCCGCTTCTTTACCCCAGAGTCTATCCGAGACCGGGAAAGGTTTCGCTCCCACGTAGTCTCAGCCCTGGCTGGCATTCAGGTGCTGGATGAGTGGACTCAGAAGAACCGCCAGGCCGAGGAAGACCGCTACCTGGCATCGTACCCTTTCCATCCCGAGCTTACGGAGGCGTTCTACACCAAGTGGACCCAACTGGAGGGGTTCCAGCGGACTCGAGGGGTGCTGCGTACCTTTGCCCTGGCCCTGCGGGACGCCGAGAAGTGGGACACCTCGCCACTGGTGGCAGCCAATATATTGTTGAACGCGCCGGATAAGGCTGGACTATCCGAGGCAGCCCGGGAGCTGACCTCGGTGGCCGCCTCCGAAGAGTACGAGGGCCGGCGGCAGGAATGGTCGGCCATTCTGGCCAGCGAGTTGGACAAGGCCCGGGAGATCCAGCAGGAATTCCCGGGCCTCAGGGGTCGGGAGGTGGAGCAGGCAGTCATGGCCACCTTCCTCCACTCCCACCCCATTGGCCAGCGGGCCCTGAGCCGGGAGTTGCTGGTGCTCCTGGGGGCGGTCAGGCCCGACCGCATCGAGTTGGAGAAGGCTCTGCTGCGTTGGACCGAGGTCTCCTGGTTCCTGGATGAGGCCGCTTTATCCGACATCGGCAACGGAAGCACTGAGATCCGCGACTTGCCCAGGAGCTGGCGTCTGGGCACCAGGCCCAATCTGAAGCAGATGCACAGCCAGGCACTCACCCGGGTTTCCCCCGACCTGGTGGAGATGAACCTGCGGGATATGATCGGCAAGGAGCGGCGACTGACGGCTGGGGCCAACCAGGCTGGTGTCCGGGTCCACAACCTGCCGCAAAGGCCCAGGGACGTGGACGACGACGGCGAGTTCCACTACGTCATTCTGGGGCCGTCGTCGGTCTCGGAACCGGGTAAACCCAGCTCCGAGAGCCGAAGGTATTTGGAAGAGACCACCGGGTCGGACCGGCCTCGGGTCTACCGGAACGCGGTACTTCTGGTCACACCTTCACGGGATGGGCTGGAACTGCTGCGGAACCGGGTACGGGATTTCCTGGCCTGGCGGGAGGTAGAGAGTATGCCGGAGGCCAAGAGCTTCGACGATCTGAGGAAGGCCCTACTCAGCGGGTACGTAAGGTCGTCGAGGGAGAAGGTCCCCGAGGCGGTGGTGCAAGCGTACAACATCGTGGTCACGGTCTCAGCCCGGGGGGAAATTGAGGCCTTCAGAGTCACTGCTGGGGGCGATCCGGTCTTCGAGACCATCAAAAAGGAAAAGAGGTCCCGCATCCAGGAGTCGGCCATCAGCCCCGATGCCCTTCTGCCCGAGGGTCCCTACAATCTCTGGCGGTCGGGCGAAAGTTCCCGGAGAGCCAGCGACCTGGTCCGGGCCTTCGCCCAGTTTCCCCATTTGCCGAAGATGCTGCGCCAGAAGGATATCGTCGAGACCCTGGCTTTGGGCTGTCAGCAGGGATATTTCGTCCTTCGTCTGCCCCGGCCTGATAAGACTTTCCGGACCCTCTGGAGGTCCTGTCCCACAGAGTCCGACTTGCGGGAACGAGACCTGGAAATTGCCCTACCAGTAGCAGCCGAACTCACGGAGCTGGACAGCGGCCTGCTGGCTCCCGGCGCAATTCCCGGGTTGTGGCCCGGCGACGGCTCGCCGGTCACGGTCAAGGGGTTAGCGGAGTTCTTTAATGGAACACAGGCCAGCAAGGTACAGCGGGAAGGCTACGAAGAATCGTTCCCGGTCCCCAAAGCCCTTCCTGAGGTGCTGGAGCGGGCGGTGGGTGAAGCTGTGAAGGCTGGAGTGGTATGGCTTATTGCGGGACCCGCCAGTGTCTTCAAGGAGGAAGTCCCCCTTGGCGTGTTGAGTGATAGCGCGACTCTAAACCCTCCCCCGCCAGGCATCCTGGCGACCGCCGTGCTACCCCAGAATCTGACTGCAGTGTGGGGGCAGGAAATCACCACTGCGGGCGCCATCGCCAGCGCGCTTTCAGTGTCTTACGGAAAGCAGTTGCCCTGGCCGGTTGTTGCGGCCGCCATCGATGGCGCTATCCGGGGCAGACTTCTGGAGCGTACCCAGGACTCGGGTCCCTGGCCTTGTGACTGGTCGGGTGCAGCCCTTGTCAGGTTGCGCCTTCCGGATGAAGTGCCACCTCAGCCACCACCTCCAGTCGGCGGTAAATACGCTGAAGCCGTTCTCGAACCGGCGGAAATCCAGGACCTGGCCGAAGGGCTGGCAGAAATTGTAAAAGTTGGCGCTGGACTTGACCTCCGATTTGTTCTTCGGGTTCAGATGGCGGACGGGGCGTTCGCCCCGGAGCAGGTTGCGCAGCTTAACGAGTTGCTCGAGAAGGTTTCGACCAAACTTAGATTGGTATAAACGGACCCTGGAGCTTTGAGATGCGATGGCATCATAGCAGGCCAACAGGCGATACCAACTCCAGGTTAGCAAGTGAAATCTGCGGCACTGTCGAGGTGCCACCAGGCTCTGTGGTAGAGGTCTCAGAATGTATCAATGCATCAATGGAAGAGAGTCCCTGCCAAGACCAGAGAAGTGTTGGAGCATCTTAAGGAATGTGGGGACAATATGACGACCGTCAATTATGGTGAGGTTGCTGATGCCACCGGGTTAACGGCATCGGGGACTGCAATGCCCATGGGATATATTCGAGACGTGATATGTCGGGGACAGGTTTACCCTCATCGGACTCCCCGTTCAAAAGTACCCAATCTAGACCAGAACCGATTATTCGATCCATTCTGTAAGCAGGGTTAACCGAAGGATTGCACGAGGGAAAGAGGCGAACGCCGAGATTTGCGGACGATCAAAAAATTACGCAATTCGTAAAATGTAATGGTCGGGGTGAGAGGATTCGAACCTCCGAACTCATCGTACTGACGGTGTTATTATAGTATAATAACTCCAGCACGAAGAGGTGTTATCTTGCCCACCACTACCATCGCCCAACAACGCGCCGTCGGCTACCAGCGGGTCTCCAGTACCGGTCAGACCGGAGAACGCCACAGTTCTTTGGATACCCAGAAAGCCCGCTTTGACCAGTATTGCCACCAGTTTAATGCGCAGCCGGTGGCTTCTTTTGTCGACGTCGTCTCCGGTAAGCGGGACGACCGTAAAGAGTACCTCCGTATGGTAGATTATGTCATGCAGGGCGGCGCCGACGTTATCGTGGTCCAGTTCCTGGACCGTTTCGGACGCAATCCCCGGGAGATCCTCCAGCGCTACTGGCAACTCCAGGACTTTAAAGTGTCGGTGGTGGCCACCGACGAGGATATCCGCGAGGAGTTGATTCTGCTAATCAGGGCGGGGATT
>DASTLM010000353.1:0-9567 GCA_035714945.1 Dehalococcoidia bacterium
GACTGGACCAGGACCGGCCCTGAGGATATTTACGGCGTTCTAATGCAACTGGGCGACAGCGCGGTGATGTCCGACGCCTCCCAGAACGGAGGGGTCGGGGTTAACCTTATCTGGACCAGCATTAACGAGGTCCACCAGCACCTGGGTTACAGCAAGGGCGGCGTCAATACTCCCCTGGCGGTGGTGAGCGGCCCGGCGCATATCTCCGTTTCGGTGGACCAGACCACCAAGAAGTACTCGGTGACGATCAACGGCGCGGCAGTCGGGACCGGCCTACCCTTTGACGCCGATGTCCCTCTGAACACGGTGCGCTTCTTGACCGACCGCCTCAACGAGCGGAATTTCTCCGGACGCACCATCGATAATTTGAGGGTAATCTCCTCGGATGCCCCTCCCCCAGCGGATGCCCCTCCCCCAGCGAATACCCCGCCCCTGGCCCAGGACCAATCGGTCAACACTGGTGTGGATACTCCCCGGTCAGTGACCCTGACCGCTACCGACCCCGAACAATGCGAGCTGGGCTTTAGTATCGTCCCTGGGCCAGCCCAAGGCTCCCTGGGTTTCCTGGCCAACCAGCCCTGCGTTCCCGGCAGCCCCAATTCCGACTCGGCCACCCTGGACTACATCCCCGCGGCTGGGTTCACCGGGACCGATTCATTCACCTTCCGCGCCGATGACACCTTCGGCGATTCCAATATCGCCACGGTGACGGTGAACGCCACCGATGGATCCGGCAGCAATATCCTCCTCAGCGACGACTTTAACCGACAAGATAGCCAGGTGGTCGGTCCCGGCTGGGACGAGGTAGAGCAGACCGGGTCCACGGTCTCCATCGCCGGCAACCAGCTAATCTTTGATGATGCCTCGGACAATATTAACCGCCCCCAGGTCAAAAGATCTTTCGCCGGGGTCGCCAACGGCGCCCTCCAGTGGGACTTTGACTTCAACTGGGCCCGGATCGGCACTGAGGGCACCTATCGCCTCCTGATGCAACTGGGCAGTGGCATGTCCAACGGTTCCCAGAATGGCGGGGCCGGCGTCAACCTGATCTGGACCACTATAGGGACCACTATAGACGGGGGTCACCAGTCCCTGGGTTATCGCGATAGCAGCGGCGATCATTTTCTGCAAGTCGTCACCGGAGCCCATCATATCTCGGTGGTGGCCAACCTAGACGCCCATACCTACTCCGTGCAGGTCGACAGCGGACCGGTCCATAGCGGCATACCTTTTTACTCCAACGTGCCCCTGAACATGGTGCGCTTCTTTACCGACGCCCTGAATGAGCGGAACTTCTCGGGACGGGCCTTTGATAATGTGATTGTCTCCTCCGGTGAATGACCAGCCCGGCCCAAACCGGCAGGCTTCCCTCAGAATGAAAGGCTATATTCTGCCCTGGATGTCAGTCGGACTGAACCGCGGTGGACTCCGGTTCCAGGACCATCCTTCGAATTTGCGATATGGCGAAGGGCTTGGTCAAATAGGGGACACCCGTGGCCTTCAGGGCCTCTTCGAGTTCGGTAGTGAGTACATAGCCCGTTATGAAAATGCACCTGGCTGCCAGGTCGCTGTCGTAGTCCTTGATGCGCTCATATAGTTGCATGCCACTTACTGCGGGCAGACCCAGATTCAGGATAATACGATGGTAGGAATTGTTCTGCACCAGTTTCCAGGCCTCGGTCCAGTCTCCGGCCAGATCTATCACCTGTCCCCCCGGAGACAGTGCCCTGGAAAGTAGCTGTCGAAAACCCAGTTCATCGTTTACCACCAATATCCGCTTGCCATTTGCAGTGACCGCTGCCGGCTCCCTGGCCACTGCCATATTGGCCACTTCCGTATCGGTCGTTAATAGATCTCCCAGGGGCAGTTCTATGTGAAAGGTGCTTCCCTCATTTGGAGTGCTTTCGGCCCACAATTCACCACCGTGCTGGCGTATTATCTCGTGAGAGATGCTCAGGCCAAGTCCGCTGCCCTTCCCAATGTCCTTGGTGGTGAAAAATGGATTGAAGATCTTTGTCAGATCGCCCGGTGAAATCCCCGGCCCAGTGTCATGGATGCTAATTCTGATTCTGTCCTCAATCGCCTGGGTGGTTATCCGGACTGTTCCGCCTCCCTGGGCCTTGGTCATCGCTTGTTGGGCATTGTCCAGAATATTCAGCAATACCTCGACCAATTGGTCCCCATCAAGCATGACCTCGGGGATACCTGGTGACAATTCGGTGGTCACTGCAATGTTGTACAGGTCGAACTCGTTGGACTTTAGCTTGATTACCTGTTTCAGGATCAGATCCAAATTCGACGGGGTTTTATTGAGCGGACGGTCTCCGGAGAAACCAAGGAGGTCACGGAGGATTCGGGCGGCCCGGTTACATTCGGAGTAAATTACCAGGATATCGTCACGGATCGTCGGAGGCAAGGCTGGATTGAGCAGGGCCAATTCGGCAAAGCCCGAGATGATCCCCAGGGGGTTGTTCATTTCGTGGGCTATCCCCAAAGCGAACCGCTTGGTGGACATCGTCCGGTTGTCGCTGAGGAGCAGATTGGCCCGCCCCTGTTCGACCAGCGAATGGCGTAACCCAGTTATTTCTTCGACCAGTTGGTCCTTGGTCTTGTCGATGTCTTGCATAAAACCCCCTTGATAACAGCAATTTACTGGAGACGGCTGCAGGCGCCTGGGCCGGGCTTTGTCAAAGGAATAATATGTCACCATATATTCATTTTAGGAGACAATAACCATTATATTTTATCACTCTCTTTCTGTCAAACGTCACCAGATTATCTTCTAGCCCAACAGGTTGCCCGCAGGGTTGGTTCCCTTTTAAGTTTGCTTCAAGTTATAGCAAACTTCAAATTAAAGCAAACTTCACAGCAAATTTCCCTGCATCACGGAACGGCTGGCGACCACGAGTCCCGATATGATAATCACCAGGGCAGTTCCGACCGGAAGCACCCGGACCAACGCCTTGGACCAGGCGCTTTCGACGCGGAATCGCTCAATCATTCGGCCACAACACACCAGAATAATCCCGGTCCCCGACAGGACCCCGGCCATGCCAGCGCTGAAGGCCAGGACCAGTAACAGTCCCAGTCCGATGTGTTGCCAGGAAATGGCCGCCAGCAAGATAATCAAAGCAGAAGCCGAAGGGACCAGTCCGTTGGCAGCGCCCAGGGCAGCCAGGTTTTTCCAGCCAATGCCTCCGGGGCCACCGGTAGAATCGAAATGATGGTGGTGCCCGCGACGGTCATGCTGATGGACCGGATCATGGTGATGGTGGCGCAGTCGACCGGCCAGTATCCAGATGCCAACGCCGGCGATGGTGACCCCGGATACCAGCCCCAGCCAGGGATAGAGACGCTCCGGGGAGATGACGCGAGAGAAATAAAGAGTTACCAGTCCCAGTCCCAGTACCCCCAACGAGTGGGAGATGGTCACGGTGAATCCCAGGAATAGCGCGTGCCGGGCGGTGCCCCGGTTGCCCACCAGATACGCGGCCATGATGGTCTTGCCGTGACCCGGGGCCAGTGCGTGGGTGGCTCCCAGTCCCAACGCCAGCAAGCAGGCCAGGGTGATGACCGGCAAACTCAACCTTTGGCCCGTGATCAGCGAAGTCACACTTCTGCCGGGAGCCGGGTCGGGTGCCGTCGGCTCAGCGCTGACCGGGGACGCGGCCGGCTGGGCCAGACTTCCGTCAGTCACAAAGTCGAGATGCGCCTCGTTCGATTCAGGGGGACTGCTCAGCAGGTCATCCGGGTAGGCCCTCAGTTCATCGCTGCGGTCCTGCTGGGGCGCGGTAGAGTTAACCACTGACACCCCCGGTGCGGCCCGCACGACGATTTCTCGCCACCCCGGCCGCTGGCGGTAGTTATGGTCCTCATAGTGCAGGTTCAATAATTCCCCGGGCCTGTCTGGTGCTGGAGTTACCTGTAACAACATGCTCAAGCGCATGGTTGGCAGTCCGCCCTGACCCGGCGGAAAGCTCAATTCCCGAGACACCATCTCGAGGGGAATCGGTGCGCCGTCAATGGTCAAGCTCAGGGCGTCCCTGAGCCGGACGGTCTGACTCGCCAGATAAGCTGCCTCTTCGCTACCGTCAATCTGCCCGTTGCGGTCCAGGTCGATCTGGTCCCTCTCCTGAAAGGCCGGTATTTCCGCCAGGTCGAGGACATACCGGAGGTCTATCCGGGCGGGGTGGAGCTCAATCCTGGTGTAACGGTTGATGGTGAAGTTCCCCAGGGGGTGGGCCGACGCAACGTCCGGCCGGTACACCATGGCTGCACCGAGCAGCAGGAGCAGGGAAGCCAGGGTCAGGAGAAAAATTTCTCCGGGTTGGAACCGCAAATTACGCTTCATCGCGCGGACCCTCCAGAATCGGTGTAGTCCCCCGTCGTAGCTCCGCCAGAGCTTGTCTGGCGTCGTCAGCCTGCCAGTCGTAGCTCCGTCAGAGCTTGTCTGGCGTCGTCAGCCTGCCAGAGGGAGAAGTAAGGGTTCAGTTCCAGGGCACGTTCCAGATGTTCGGCCGCCCGCTCCGGATCACCCAGCCCCTGGAATATCTTCCCGGCGTGATAGTGCAGAACGGCGTCTCTGGTGTCCAGGTGAAGCGCCCGGCCAATTGCTGCCGCCGCCTCTTCAAACCGGTGGTTCTGGTATAAGGCCCACGCCAGAGTGTCATAGCCGTAAATGTCCTGGCGCAGGGCCAGTTCGCTGGTGGCCAGTTCCAGGGCCTGGTCCAACCTGGTCCCGTGGTCGGCGTAGAACCGGGCCAGTTCCCGGTTGTAGCCTTGCTGATTAACCACCGCCAGTTCGGCAATAAACTCCACCATGGCGTACTGCGACCGGGCCAGTTCAATCTGGCCATTCTTCGCGTACAGGTCTCCCAGCTCGGCTAAAATTGTCGGCCGCGGAATTATATCGACGGCCGCCTGGTATAGTTCAACCGCCGTTTCAAACTGGCCCTGGGCGGCCCGAGACCTGGCCAGTGAGGCCAGCGCCAGATAGTAGCCGGGGAATTCCCGTAACGCCGCCTCGTACCGCTCCGCCGCCTCATCAATGCGGCCAGACCCAAAATAAAGGTCCCCCAGTTGAACTTCCGCCCAGGCGGTATTTTCATTGCCCGGAGGTCCGGCGTCTACCGCCTCGGCCATCGCCGCCATGGCCCCTTCCACATCGCCCATCAGTTTCCGGATATACGAGACCCGGGCATATGAGTCCAGATTGGGCTTCAGGTCAACCATTTTCTGGTAGCTCTCTACCCCAGCCTGGTATTGGCCCTGTTCTATCTGAGCGTCACCCAGGACGCCGTAGGCCGCCGCGTAGTCGGGATTGACTTCCAGGGCACGCTGCGCCCACTGGGATGCCATCCGGAAATCGTGCCTGGCCAGGGACAGCGAGCCCAGCAGGCTCATGGCCCGGGCGTTCCCGGGGTCCAGTTCCAGGGATTGCCGGAGCGCGCCCTCTGCCCTGGCGTAGTAGGCAGCATCGCCCGTTTCCCGGGCTTTCTGAAGGTATGCGCCGCCCAGGAGGGTGTAGGTGTCCTGGTCCTGGGGTTGAACCTGCAGTTGGCTTTGCAGTCGGCTTTGCAGGTAATCAATCTGACGCGCAGTATTGGTTTGCAGCGGGCTTGCTGCATCGTCCGGCCCGGCTACCGCCTGGTTTTGCTGCAGCAACCAGCCAAGCCCGGACAGGACGATGACCAGGACGCCCATCAGCGTCAGGGCACTGGCAAGGTTGGCCCAGATTTTCCTCCGTTGCGCGAGGGTCATGTCATAGCCTCCAGAAGTCGGGACGCGAGGGTGTCCCTCGGTTTATGAATTGCGGGTTGGGTGTTCCGATAACCTGCCGGTGGGCCAGCAGACGCCCTGGCGATGGTCCGGCTTGAATCAAGCCCGGTTGCCACCCGGAGGGGTCGACCGCCCCTCCGGGTGGCAACGGATCAGCCGGTCAGCCGGTCGCGGCGTTTCCTGACGACGAGCACCGATCCCAGGGCCAGCCCGCCGGCGACGAGGCCAAACCCGGTAGCCATCGCCATCATCGAACCGGTGGCGTGGCCATGCTGGTGGCTGAAGCCCTGGTGCGGGGTACCCAGGTAGGGAAAGCTATCCAGGTAAGGGACATCATTGTGCTGAACGTAGTCGGTGATCTCCAGGGATATCGGGCAATCGATGGCTCCCAGCAGATGCAGCACGGCGCCCGCGCCGGCCCGGGCGAAGATGTCGGCCACGTCGTCGCCGACCCGGCGACCATTGGGGAAGCCGGCAACGTCGCCGCCAAGGACTCCCAGGGGACTGGGGTCACCGGCCGGGGCGACATTGTAGTTCAATCGCAGCAGGTCGCCAGTAACCGGCCCACCTTCCCGTTGGGTGTCCTGGTTGCCCGGTAGGCCCAGGGTACCCGCCGGTATGCCCTTGAGCAGGACCAGGTCCAGGTCGGCCCGGTCGTTAACTGGAGTACACCCGGTTACGCGGTTCAGGACCGGAATTATCGCGGCCGCGCTCTGGGAGTTACCGGGATTGACGATGAAATCGGCGATATTCTTTGCATCATCCTTCGGTCTGGTGGCGTTGAAGAGGTCCTTGCGGTCCAGGGGCATGAGCAGTTCATTGACCAGGGGGTTGCCCAGCCGGGACACCTGGACCCACCCGTCGGAGGTTTTTGCCGGCCTGCCCCCTTTTTGCAGTACGGTGGTCTTGGGCCGGCTGGCAGAAGACCAGATTCCGATGATGCCGTCGGTGTCTCCCCCTCGCGCGAACCGCTCCTTGGGTATCTCCAGCGCCAGGGTATGGACATTGAACCCGTCGAAGGTATCGACAGCTTGATCGGGACCTCTGAGGTTAACCAGATCGAAGAACCCCATCAGGTCGATGTAGAACCCTTCGTCCCGGGGACCCACAAAGACCTTCCCGCCGCCTGGCAGAGGGTGGATGGCCGCCTCGGCTAATGACGCATAATCAGGAGTCGATTTTGGACCCACGTTGGCGGGGGCTACTCGGGCGTTTCTAACCAGAACGTGGGATTCGCGACGGCCGGCGTTATCGTTGCTACCATATGTCCCATCTTGATCGTGATCATCCTTCTGGTCGCGGTCAGCTGCTCCCTCCTGATCACCTTTCTTCTGATGTACCACCTCGGTCAGAGTGTAGCTCTGCTGGACATTCAGGTTCTGGTACTGGGAGGTGGGATCGCTGGGGTACGGTGGCAGTCCAATGGCGTCGGTGTTGTAGAGAAAGGTCTTACCGTTGACGATGTTGTTTTTGAACTTGAACTGGTAGGTCAGGTCCGCTTCGGCGTCTCCGTCCACGTCTACCTTGATCTCATAGCGGACCCGGTCCGAGAATCGGGAGTGAGTCGGTCCATTCCCCGGGTCCTGCATGGGAATGAAGTTGGAAATGAGGGTCACGTAATCCGAGCGGCCCTCCTCGGTGCTGACAAAAGCATATACGTCGGTGTTGTTGGCGGCCGGGTCCTCGGCAATCAGAGGAGCGTCATTATGGCTGGACGCTCCGGCGGTCAGGATTGTTGATCCCGCCACCACCGAGGCCGCCGCGATCCCGATGATGGACTTGATGCCTGATGGCTTGATGCCCATGTCCAATTCTCCTTTGTTTATTTGTTGACCAACTTGATGGATATCCCGCAAATTTGGTGGGGTTCCAGCTAAATAATTGGTGCGCTCTCCTCCTTGATTCAGGCTGCCTTCGATTTAGATATACTGATACCGGGTGGGTTCAACTCGCCCCTTGGGCCTCTCCCCGGCGCCAGGACCTCCGGCGGCCAAGACCTCCAGGACGACGACCGGCGACACCTCCTGCCGGGTAGTGCGAATTTTTTGATGGATTGGTTCACTGGGATCGGTTCACTGGGTACTGAAATTGATTATTTCCCCGATGGATTACTGCCCGCGGTCCGGCGAGCAGTATCGCTGGGCGAAAATCCTCAATATAATGCGGGAATCCGGTCCGGCGACCGGAAAATCAGGCCCCGTTGGAGCTGCGGGTGATCTGTGGATAATATTTCAGCGTACTATCATTAGGGCATATAGTGCGTCGTAGTGAAAACTGCCAGCGATGAAGCGTTAATAGCGGCCTTCCAGCAAAGCGATCTGGCGGCGTTGGAAGAATTCTATGATCGCCATCATGGAGTGGCGATGGCGATAGCCTACCGCGTCCTGGCGGACCGGGCAGCGGCCGAAGACGTCCTTCAAGAGGCATTCCTGGCCTTATGGCGGCAAGCCGATACCTTTCGGCCGGAACGAGGCAGTGCCAGGTCCTGGTTCCTGAGTATTGTCCGGCACCGGGCCATCGACGTTACGCGAGGCCGTGCTTATGCCCGGGAGCGAATCTCCCTGGATGCGCTAAAATTAGAGCCTCGTTATCCCGACGCCTGGCAACAGGTGGGATTGAGCCTGGACCGAGCCAGAGTCAAGGAAGCGGTGGAGACTCTGCCACCGGAGCAAAGAGAGACCGTAATGCTGGCCTACTTTGGGGGTTTCACCCACCCCGAAATTGCCCAACGAACTGGGGTGCCCCTGGGCACGGTTAAAGGGAGGTTGAGGCTGGCCCTCCAGAAGCTTCGAAACCTGCTGGCCGAGTTCGATACCGAGGTGTTCCATCAGTAGTCTACCCATTGACATCGGATCTTCTCACGAGACCAACTCCGAGGAGCTGGAAGAGCTGGCCGCTGTGTTCGCGGTGTCAGCCATGACGGTCGAGGAAAGTGATCGGTATATTGAGCATCTTCGCATTTGCCCGGTGTGCGAAGAATTGGCCGGTCAATTTCGGGGAGTTGTCGAATTACTGCCGGATGCCCTGGCGGTAGAGCCGACGACACCGGACTTGAAACCAAGGGTCCTGGCTCGAGCCCGGGCCGAGGCGGGCCGGGATTTTGGCCAGGTCCAGCACCGGCCGGCGTCCCAGAGGCGACGCTGGTCTGGTTGGCTCTGGCCAGCCTGGCTTTCGCCCATACCGGCGGCCACCATAGCGGTTTTAGCCATAGCAGTGTTGGGGCTTACCGCCTGGAACATCGATCTCCGGCAGGAAGTGCATGAACGAGACGAAACCCTGCTGCAGCACCAGGAAGTGATACGCTCCCTGGCAGTTGGGGGACAGGTGTACCAGGTTCGAGGCACCGACGCCGCACCCGAAGCTGCGGCGGTGCTGATTCAGAATCCGGGCCGGGAAGGCTCGGTGCTGGTAGTTACCGGCCTGGCCAGGTTGCCGACCGGGATGGAATACCAGGTATGGCGCATTATCGGCCAGGATGTTGCTCCAATTGGGGCCGGGACCTTTAGCATCCTTGACTCCAACGCCCACCTGGTGCGCATTTCAGTTATCTTTTCCCCCACCGAATCTATTGGAGTGAGTGTGGAACCGGCGGGAGGCAGCCCGGCCCCTTCCGGCGATATTGTGCTATTGGGTACGCTGTGAACAAGAACTCATCCGCCAACGATTACCATTTCGTCACCCAATGGCAATTGGAAGGCACCGCCGAAGAGGTCTACGAAATCATTGAGGACATCGAGTCACTGGTGCGGTGGTGGCCCTCGGTGTACCTTGAGGCCAGGGTGCTGGAAC
>DASTLM010000354.1:0-2285 GCA_035714945.1 Dehalococcoidia bacterium
TGCTGGGGGTTTGCCTCTGGAGGTTGCACCGGAATCTGGTCGCCGCGGGAGCTATCGACGGGGGCATCTGGCGGCACTTGAGTTTCCCCTGGCGGGCGAGGCGCGGAAGTACCAATGACTATTGAACGCTGGGCAGAGAAAGGCAGATCCAAACATGCGCTGGCACACGGCGTCAGGGCGTGGCGTCGGAACTTGACTCCACCGGGATGGGCACCCGTAAATTCGGGTCCAACTCCAGGGCTTTTTCGATGGCGGCGTCGCCCTCCTGCGGTTGGCCCGTGGCCCGCAGCACCAGCCCCAGGTTGAGGTAGGCTCGGGCGTGGTCCGGATTCACGGTGATCAGGTGGCGGAACAGGTCCATGGCTTCCTGGCTGTCGCCCTGGTCCCTCCGCAGCACCGCCAGGTTGAACAGGGCCGACTCAAAATCGGGATCGGATACCAGGGCCAGCCGGTAGAAGCTTTCTGCGGCCACCGGCCGGTTGTAATTGGTCTGCTCGATCACCCCCAGGTTGAAGAGGGCGTACTGGTTCCCATAGTCCTGGGCCAGCACCTGAAAGTAATAGGTCGCTGCCTCTTCCAACCGGCCGTCGCGGTGGGCTTGCAGGCCGTTGGTCAATGCCTCCGCCGCCGACAGGCTGCTGGCGTCACTCTCCAGCGGCGGCACCACATCCACCGTGTCCTCCCGGCAACCGGCTATGGCCGCCATGCTGGCCGCCAACAGGGCCAGACCCAGGACCAGTCCAATGTAATGCATC
The DNA here is from genome assembly GCA_035714945.1 of Dehalococcoidia bacterium. GTDB lineage: Bacteria > Chloroflexota > Dehalococcoidia > Lucifugimonadales > UBA3495 > Casp-Chloro-G3. The sequence continues at coordinate 756 of DASTLM010000354.1, forward strand.
TCACACTCCCGATCGTCAGTCTATAGTTCTTCAGCGACGTCCCCCGCGGACGGCTTATTTGGTTGACTATACCACCAATCCCAAAGCTGACACCATTTATTTTATAGTTATAATATTTAGATAGAAGCTTTTCTCCCCAGAAATCCAGCAACAGGGGCGCAAGTAATGGGAACAATGGCTGACCAGATATCCGTGATGGACCCGACCCTGGCCCGAGAGGGCCGGGTTCGGGTGGTGATCGAAGACGTCACGCCGGCCGTTGACGGGGGCCGGTTTCCCATCAAACGGACGGTCGGCGAAAAGGTTGTCGTGGAAGCCGACATATTCGTCGACGGTCATGACCTGTTGTCGGCGTCCCTGCTGTTTCGCCGGGAGGAGGACCCCAAGTGGACCGAAACTCCCCTGGAACCGCTGGTCAACGACCGCTGGCGCGGGGCCTTCCCGGTGACCCAACTGGGGCGCTATCACTATACTCTGCTGGCCTGGGCCGACGAGTTCAAAACCTGGTGCGCCGGTCTGGCCAAAAAGGTTGAGGCCGGCCAGGACGTAACGCTGGACTTGCTGGCCGGAGCAGCCCTGGTGGAAGCAGCTGCCTCGCGGGCTGCTGCCGCCGACGCTGCGGCTTTGCGGAATTGGGCCATCGACTTGCAATCCTCCGGCAAGCCGACCCTGGCCAGAGTGGAGTTGGCCTTGAGCGAGCAATTGCGCGTCCTGATGGGCCGGTATCCTGACCGGCAACTGGCGAACACCTACCCGGCGGAACTGGTGGTAGTGGTGGAACCAGAACTGGCCCGTTTCAGCTCCTGGTACGAGATGTTCCCCCGTTCCTGCTCACCGGTGGCGGGTCAACACGGTACTTTCAAAGATTGCGCCGCCCGACTCCCCTATGTCGCCGAATTGGGATTCGATGTGCTGTATTTGCCGCCAATCCACCCCATCGGCCTGACCAAACGGAAGGGCCGGAACAACGCCATCACGGCAGAACCGGGGGATTTTGGGGTTCCCTGGGCGATCGGAGCAGCCCAGGGAGGGCACAAGTCGGTCAATCCAGACCTGGGTAGCCTGGCCGAATTCCAGCAACTGGTAACCATGGCAAAATATTACGGAATCACCATTGCCCTGGACATTGCCTTCCAATGCTCACCAGACCATCCCTACGTTGCGGAACATCCGGATTGGTTCCGGCGGCGGGCCGATGGCAGCATCCAGTACGCCGAAAACCCGCCAAAGAAGTACGAGGACATCTTGCCCTTTGACTTCGAAACCGGGGACTGGCGAGCGCTCTGGGACGAGCTGAAGAGCATATTCATCTTCTGGTGCGAACAGGGAGTCCGGGTCTTCCGGGTGGACAACCCTCACACCAAGAGCTTCGCCTTCTGGGAGTGGGCCATAACCGAGGTGAAAAGGGCGTACCCGGACGCATTATTTTTGGCCGAGGCATTCACCCGACCCAAGGTGATGAACCGCCTGGCCAAGCTGGGCTTCACCCAGTCGTACACCTATTTTGCCTGGCGCAACACCAGATGGGAC
>DASTLM010000355.1:0-3697 GCA_035714945.1 Dehalococcoidia bacterium
TCAGGCGCTTCTAGCCTGGGGGTTGAGCACCGTCACCCGCATATTGGCCGGGAGGTTGGCCGCGGTAACCGACAATCGAGGCTGCGACTGTACCTCGCTACCCCCCAATAGCTGGAGGAAGGTGTCCACCTCGGCAAGCTGGAGGGATATTCCGGGAATACGGTAGTGCATCGGTATCACTATCTTTGGGTCGAAGTCTTGCAGCATCTGCGCGGCCCGTTCCAGGTCCAGGGTACAGCCGCCACCGGTCGGTATCAGCAGCACATCCACCGGAGACAGTTCATCGATCTGGCTGGGAGTCAACGGTACGTCGATGTCACCCAGATGACAGACGCTAACGTTCTCCATCTCAATGGAGTAGGCGACGTTGCGCCGCTCCCGGGGTGTCCCCTGGGAAATGGGAGTCATCACCCCCCGGACCGAAACACCTTTGAATTCGTACTCGCCGGGAGCTTTGAATAATTTTGGCTCGCCGCCCAATTCTTGCCAATTGCTGTGGTTGGGATGGCTGTTGCTCAAGGTGACGATTGTCGCCGTCTGATTCCCCAGGCGGAGGCCCAGGGTAGCCGGAAAAGGGTCGGTTATGACGACGGTTTCGTCTGACCGAAGCCGGAAACAGGCATGTCCCAACCAGGTTATCTCCATTTCATTGCCACCGGGCTGCTATTGCCATAGTCCTACTGTTTCCATATCCCGGTTATTTCCGAACTCCCGCAATTTCCATATTCCTGCTATATCCATATTGCTGTTATATGCTGGTTGCTGATCTTCTCCCATTCCAATGGATCAGCCACCAGGCGGTAGGCAGGGTCAGGGCAGCAATATATATCTTGATCAGGTCGCCCAGGATAAATGGATAGAGTCCCAGCTCCAGGACTTTGCCCTCGGGAACGAAGAACGATAGTTGTACCAGTCCCGGCAGGTAAAGGACGATATTGCCCAACAGCATCGCCAGAATGATCCAGACTCGGCGGTCCCAGCCGCGTTCCGCCAGGAACCCCACCAGATAGGCTGCCGGGATAAATCCAACCAGGTACCCCCCCGTCGCCAGTCCCCAGACGAATCCGGAAGCGCCTCCGGCAAAGAAAGGAAGCCACGCCCCGGCCACCAGATACAGGGCCATGGCGGCTGCCCCCCGGCGGCTCCCCAGGGCCGCTCCGGTCAGCATGACCGCCAGGGTCTGTCCGGTGATCGGGACCGGTGTGAATCCCAGGGGAATGGAGATTTGCGCAAACAGTGCGGTGAGCAGTGTGAAACCGACAATCAGAGCAATGTCCCGGATCAGCCGGACATTACGGCGGCTTACCGGGAAAATCGCATCGGCCAGCGCACCGGGTTGAAGGTGTGAAAAAGAACCCAGCGCCATCAGCGTCGGCGGGAGGGCTGTCGAGAGTGTCGTCGGGACCGACCGGACAATGGACTGGTTCTCATATTGGCACCGGATTGGATGGCATATCTGGCCAGAGTATAATAGTATGGATGAAGCAGAGTCAATGCGTGGCTCTACCCGAGAAAGAGGTCAATCACGGCAATCTTTGCCGGGGATACCCGGGGGAAACTGGATATCAGGGCGAAGAGTAGGCCCGTAGTCTTAGAGGCGATATGCTGTCGGATCGCGCTGGCGAAGTCCTCAACATATTGGTAGACGAATACATCAATTCGGCCTTGCCGGTGGCGTCGGACGATATTGCCCGCCGCTCTACGCACAAAGTCAGTTCGGCCACTATCCGAAGCACCATGTCCCAACTCGCTGAAGAAGGGTACATCTCGCGACCTCACGTTTCTGCCGGTGCGGTGCCGTTGAACCGGGCCTACCGTCACTACGTCGAGTCGCTCAAGTCACCCCTGGAGTTGCCCGCGGGACTGCGGCGGCAGATCAACCGGCAGTTCGAGGAATCGGAACCCGACGTTGAGTTATGGAGCCGGCAGTGCGCCGCGGTCCTGTCCCGAATCTCGACCAACATGGCGATCGTCACTGTGCCCTGGGCCCGGTCGCCCCGGATCAAGCAAATTCAACTGGTCTACCTGGAAGAGTACCTGGCATTGCTGGTGGTCGTCTTGCAGGAAGCCCGGCTGCTCCGGCGCGTGCTGTCGCTGGAGGAACCCACCACCCAGTCCCACCTGAACCAGGCGGCTAATTTGTTCAATGAGCGCCTTTCCAATATGGATTGCCGGCAGGTCGAAGCCGCGCAGCTGGAGCTTGGCCCGCTGGAGACCAGGGTCAAGAACGAGACCGTGACGATGCTGCGAAGCGCCGAAACCGCCAAGTCTCCGGAACATTACATTGACGGCTTGCGCTGGTTGCTGGATCAGCCGGAGTTCTCCCGGGACGGCAGTGCCCGAGGGTTGGTGGAGATGGTGGAGGAAGACGTGCTCCTGAGCAGCATCCTGGCCCGAAACCCGGTGGCTGAAGATGTCGCGGTCTACATCGGAGAAGAGAACCCCGACGAGACGCTGCGTCCCTTCGGAATGATTGTCTGCCAGTATGGAGTGGCTCAGCAAGCCGCCGGGACCATCTGTGTTATTGGACCCACCCGTATGGGCTATGCCCAGGCAATTGGCGGAGTGAACTTCCTGTCATCCTTGATGGACCAGTTAATGGGGGACCTTTACGGCGGCGACCTGAACCATCACACGACTTCCTGATCCGGGCGACGGCGCCCCAAAGTAGAAAGCCACTATTCCAATCAGTTAAGCCAATCAGTTATGCCAATCACTAACGAAGAAGTAGCCGAGCTTTTCGAGAACATGGCCACCCTTTTGGAAGTAAAGGGCGACACCGTGTTCAAGATCCGTGCCTATCAGCGGGCCGCCAGCGCCATTGCCCGACTGCCGTTTTCCCTGGAGCAGGCGGTGGCGGACGAGATGGACCTGAAAAAGGTGCCCGGCATTGGCAAGGCAATCAGCGAAAAGATTCACGAGCTGATCGGCACCGGTCAGGTTGGGACCTATGAGCGGTTGAAAGCCGAACTACCGGCGGGTATCCTGGAAATCATGGGCATTCCCGGTATCGGGCCCAAGACCGCGGCATTGATTGCCAGAGAGCTTGACGTGGGTACAGTTGAGGAGTTGGAGCAGGCGATTCAAGATGGCAGGCTGGCCTCCCTGCCGGGTTTGGGCCAAAAGACCGCGGACAACATCCTGCGGCACATACAGTCCATGCGCACCAGGGACGACCGGACTCCCATCGGAGATGCCCTGGCCGTCGCGGAAAGGGTCGTAGCGGCGTTGCGGGAACGGTGCCCTCACATTGGCCAGCTTTACCCGGTGGGCAGCCTGCGTCGGTGGGAAGAGACCATCGGCGATGTCGACCTGATCGGCACATCGCCCCATCCAGGGGAAGTGAGCCAGGCTCTGGTATCGCTGCCGGAAGTCCTGGAAGTTCTGGCCCACGGCGAGAAGAAGACCAGCGTCGTGGTCAAGCCCGGCATCCAGATCGACCTGCGCATGGGCGATGAGGCTTCTTTTGGCGCATTGCTCCAGTATTTCACCGGCAGCCTGCAGCACAACATCCGCCTGCGGGACCATGCCAACCGGATGGGCCTCTCGCTAAACGAGTACGGTATCACCGACTTGAAGAGCGGCCAGGTTGAGCTATTCCCCGACGAGACCGCATTATATGCCCGCCTGGGTCTGCCCAACATCCCGCCGGAACTCCGCACCGGCATGGGCGAGTTGGAGGCAGGCCAGCAGGGCA
>DASTLM010000356.1:0-20752 GCA_035714945.1 Dehalococcoidia bacterium
TCACCATCGACCAACCACCTTCCCACGGCACCCTGTCGGGTACCGGAGCCGACCGCCGGTACACCCCGGCGGCGGGTTACACTGGCCCCGACAGTTTCCGGTGGCACGCCAACGATGGCCTGGCCGACTCCGCGGTGGTCAGCTTCAGCCTGACGGTCAGGCTGTCCGAGGAGAATGTGCCGCCGGTAGCCCAGGACCAGAATGTGAGCATGGCCAAGGACAGCACCATCTACATCCAGCTGGTCCAGATTGACCCGGACGGTCCCGGGCCCTACTCCGTTACCATTGTCCAGCAGCCCACCAGTGGGACTCTTACCGGGACGGACAATGACCGGTTCTACACTCCCAACCCCGGTTTTTTTGGTGCCGACAGCTTCACCTGGCAGGTCAACGATGGCCTGATCGACTCCAATGTTGCCACTGTCAATATAACAATAAACAACCCGAGAGATGCGATCTTTCTCATGTCGCTGCAGGGTCGGAGGGATTCAGATGGCGGTCCCGGTTGGACCATGCCCTTCGAGTTAACCCTCTATTCCCCTCCGGGCGGCGGACGGTATACTCAGGCCACCTCCTACATGACGAACGCCAGTTCCAGCACCAGTAAGGACGGGACGTTCGTCTTGAGTGTGAACCCGGGGACCTATGATATCTGGGCGAAGGGTGAAAACACCCTGGCGGTGCAATTAACCAATATCGATCTGAGCGTTGAACCTCTGGCCCGAGTCCAATTGGGACTGCAGAAAGGGGGTGACCTGACCGGGGACAACATTGTTAATGATGCGGATTACGCGCCTTTGCTCAGGACTTTTGGACAGCTGACACCGTCCCTTTCTCCGGGAGATCAGCTTAATGACCACAACCGGGATGGGATCGTAGACATGAGTGACTACGCGATAGTAGTCGGGAACTTTGGCAGATCGGGGCCGACCAGGCCCTAGTTCAACGGCGGAAACAGTGGGCTCCGCCTGCGGCCATCACCTTGATCTTGATTGTTTTCCGGTTGAAGCCAGCCTCCAGACTCATCAGGCTTTGCGCCTGGGCTTTCAGGAGAAGCTAACAATGCGCCATCTAGCGCAAAGATACCGAAAACGAGTCTGGCGATCGGCAATAGCTATGGTGCTGCCATTGTTCCTGGTAGTTTCTCTCCCGGAATCGTCTTCGGCCCAGTCCGGGAGTGTATCGCTGACCCTGGACCCCCCGTCGGCGATATTACTTCAGAATGAAGTTATTGCTGTAAGCATCATCATTGACGCTCTGACGCAGCCGACCGATGCGGCCCAGGTCGTCCTGAATTTTGATCCTGGCTTGCTACAGGCAGTCGATGCCGCCGGCAATCCGGCGTCGTCAGTAGAATTTGGGCCGGTAATCAATGTTCTGTGGCCGGTCAAATTTTTTAACCAGGCAGACAACAGCTCGGGCAGAATCGTGGTGGCCGCCGCAAAGGGGCTGCCCGGACAGGGGGGACAGGATGCCAATCAGGTATTTGTCCTGGCAATAGCCCACTTCAAGGCCCTGGAATCAGTAGACAACGCCGCAATCTCTTTTGACATGGAGACCGATCCGGCGCCTGGCCCGTCGGTTTGGAGAAGTAAAATCTTTTCCCAGGACGTTGAGGTAACCGGATTGGACACCGGAGCAGCCATAAGCATACCAGCTCCGGTCAATCCCACGGCTACACCGGCTCCAACCGACACACCCGTCCCAACCCCTTCGCCCACTCCACCAGCGATTGTATTCCGTGGCGGTGGTGATGGCGGTGGTGATGGCGGTGGTGGCGGCGGGGTGTCGCAGCCTGCACCTACTCCGACCATTGCTTTTACACCGACACCCCTGGCGACGGTTCCGGTGCCGGCAACTGTTACGCCCACCATCGAGGTTGTCCCGGAGACCCCTGATAAACTGGCCGTTCTTCCTGACCCGCCGGAAACTGCTATTCCCGTAGCCGCTATTCCCGAAGTGGCTATGCCCGAAACTGCTACTCCCGAAACGGTTGTTCCCGAAGCCGCTATTCGCGAAGCCCTTCCGGCAACACCGGAGCCGGCGGAGGTCCAACCAGCAGACCAGTCCAGCCCCCCTCAAGCCCCCACCGAGGCACCGGGAGACGGCAACAATCGTGGTTTGCTCTACCTGGGCATCGGTCTGTTCACCGGGCTGGTACTGATCGCGGTCATTGGTGGCGCCTTCCTTGCCGACGATCGGCTCAAGGGGATAATCCTGCGCCGCCGTTAACCTCGGATTCACCGCCAGGCAAGCCGGCCCACTGCCCCAATCAGTCTCAGCCCCGATCAGATCAAGAGCCGTCGGATCCTTTACAATACTTCTACAATACTTCGCGGTGATTGGCCCCTGGTCCAGATTCTGGTTTGCTGGAGTAGTCAGCCAGCTCCTTCCGGGCATCACCTCGAATATCAACCAGGGCCACGATACGCTGATCGATTGGGCACAGGGAGGCGGATCGATACCCACCGAGACGTTCCTGCAGATAGCAACTAATTCAGGAAAGGTGTGAATCATTAAAGGCTGGAAGATAGGTATGATATAGGATACAGTAATCGTCGGCGTTGTCGGAAAACGTTGGCCGACCGGGAGGAAACCTTTGCAAATTTTGTTGTTGCTTTAGGGGTGTTCGACCATCTTGAATCTTATAGACAGCCTACGCCAGATACCTATCCCCGGGAAAAAGACACCAGCCCGGTCCGTCCGGTCAGCCAGGTTCGGCATCAGCTTATTACCGGCTATGCTGGGCCTGGTTCTGCTCGCCTCGGCAATTTCAACCCCTGTCCGAACGCTGGCATCGGCCGCGGTGGAGTTACCCAACCAGTCAGACCGGGTCGACGCCGGACGGTTGATGGGAGCGGCCAATTCCCCGTATGGCCAATATTCCCAGCCGGTCCCGGTCAGGTCCATCCCCCTGGGGGCCGAAATGTCCGATGGATTTTCTGGTAATCCCTCGGTGGCCGCCCTGGGCCACCGATCTCCACTCCTCGCGACTCTCGAGGCGGAGCCAACCTTTACGGTGGGTCAGAATCCGACCGATGGGGCTACCGGCCTCATTATGGCCGTTACCCGGGTCTTTGACCCGTTCACCGGCGATGTCCCGGTGGAATTGGAGTCCTTCGGGGCCCGGCTCACCTACCCCGATGCCTCGGCCAACCCGGCATTTCCTGCTGGGACCCGTTGCGTCAATATATTGAATCTCCGAAACCCTAACTTCCCATTGGATAATGGGGGGTCCATCGATAACTCCCTGGGCATAGCCACCTTTAACCGGTCAAATTCCGCCGGTGTGACCCCGCCCGTCAACCTGGGCCACGCGCTGACCCGGCTGACCGGCAGTACCAATCAGGAATGCCCGGTGAACTTCGAGCTGACGTCCCTCAGCGAAGTTGATGGGAACCAGATAGCGGCACCCGCTGGCTTGACCCAGGTACTCCGGCGCGGAGATGCTAGAGCCGACGGATTTGTCGACGTCGCCGACGCGTTATTCGTCGCCCAGCAGCGGATGGGGTTGCGGAATGCGTGTAATACCCAGGTAACCACTACTTGCCTTCATTCAATCAACTCCGCCAGTGTCCGACATGACGGGGCTTTTGACCAGGTCACCATTGCCGACGCTCGATTCATCGCCGAAAATCTGGTGGGTCTGAGGGACGGATCTTATAACCTGGGGCCGCCGAAGGTGGATATCGCCCTCATACCAGCCCAGAGCAGGGTTCGGGTGGGAGCGCAATTCAACACCAACGTAGAGGTTTATTCGGGCTCGGCCCACCGGGTGGACGCGGCGCAAGTTTATCTGGACTTCAATCCCTCCAGGCTGAGGGTGGTGGCATTAACCGGGGGAACCACCCTGCCCGACCAGTTTCAGTCCACATTTGATAACACACTGGGTCGGATTGCCTACGCGGCAGGCAGGGGCATTGGCCCTTCAAATGGTTCGGTTGCCACCCCCTTTACGCTGGTGACGGTGCATTTTCAGGCGGCTGCCCCTTCGGGTGAAGCCGGGACTGATATAGTGTTCTCTCCCCCGGCGCCGCCTCGGCAGACCAAATCCATATTCGGTGCGGGTCACGAAAATACGGGGCAGCTATTCCGCTCCAATATTATCGTCACCCCCGGGGAAGGCACTATTATCCTGCTCAACGACAGCTTTGACCGGCCAAATAGCCAGATGGTGGGTTCCGGTTGGGTCGAGTTGGAGTCGTCGGGGGCTACCGTTTCCATCGCCGGCAACAAGCTCTTCTTCGACGATACCTCCGACCTTCCCGACCGACCCCTGGTCAGGAGAAGTTTCACTCCGGTCGATTCCGGCATACTCCAGTGGGACTTCGACTTTGACTGGACCCGGACCTCGGGTGATTCAAATCACGAGTTGTGGATGCAGTTGGGCGACAGCACTCTGATGGTAAACTCACCCAGTGGTTCTACCCAGTTCAACGGAGTGGGCGTGAACCTGCGGTGGGGCGGCTTTGGCGACGCCGACCAGAATCTGGTCGCCCGGCAAGATGCGACGATGGGTGGTCCCACGCCCCTGACTATTATCTCTGGGCCGACCCACGTGTCTGTCACCGCAGACCTGGCCACCAGGACCTATTCGGTGACTATCGACGGCGTGGTGGTAGGGAGCAGGCTTAACTTCGACAATCTTGGCACCGTGTCAAAACTTGACACGGTCCGGTTCTTGACCAATAACCTGAACGAATCAAACTTCTCGGGGCGGACCTTTGATAATGTGATTATATCCGCAGAGTGACCTTACGCTGGACGATTTGCATGGTGGAGAGATTGAAATCACTGGAGGTCGGAAATTGGGACCCATAGTTCATGCGACGGTGTCGATTGGCATTGGCGCCACCGCCTGGGCCGGCGGCGGCTCACCGTTGGCCGTTCCCGTGGCTCTGGCGGCCGGAGTGCTTCCCGACCTTGACCATCTGTTAGATTATTTTGACTCCAGGGACGCCGGCCGGCGGCGGCACATGTTCCGGCCATTTCACGCCTGGGAATATTGCCTGTTAGCTTCTATAGTTGCCCTGGCATTTTACTCGAATCAGTTGTTTCTGGTCGCAATCTTCGGTTATCTGAGCCATATCGCGATCGACCAGGTTTCCAACCGGGTCCACCCGCTGGCCTACACCCTGACCTACCGGGTTTTAAAAGGCTTCCGCCGCCGAGCATTGACCCCTCGTTTGTTTGAACCAGGGTTCGGGATGGACCGACAACCGAAGCCCAACTGGGCCATACTGGAGCCCACATTGTGGAGAATCCTGGTCTCTGTTCGGAACCGGCGTCAGTAGGGCCCCGAATTTGGATGCCATCCCTTTCAACTACACCTGCTCCCGGCCGGCACGGATTGACTGAGCCAGCTAGAAGCGCGTAAATAATTAAATACAATTAAATACCTGGAGATCATCTTGCGGCCGTCGCCGACGGGAGAGAAGATTCTGACCAACATGGTGGGCGTGATTCAGAGGTTTCTTTATCAGATTTACGCGGGACGCCTGCGGTCCCAGATTACCCAGGGACTGCTTCCGGAACATATCGCCGTAATCCTTGACGGTAATCGGCGCTTTGCCGAGAGCTCAGGTAGCGCGTCCGTTTCGGCAGGTTACCGACAGGGGGCGCATAAGGTTTACGAACTGTTGGACTGGTGCCAGGACCTGGGCATTCCTCAGGTCACCCTCTGGGTGCTCTCCACCGACAATCTCAAACGCCCGGCGGAGCAGGTCGAGAGCCTGTGCCAGGTCATCGAAGAAGAGATCGTCGAAATTGCCCAGCGGCAATCCGAGAGCAGGACCCCCCGGCAGATCCGGTGTTTCGGGCAGTTGGATGCGCTGACCCCGACGCTCCAAAAATCCTTGAGCCATGCCCGGGAAATGACCGAGGGATACCATCAATACTACCTGAATATCGCAATCGCCTATGGGGGCCGCGAGGAAATCGTCGACGCAGTGCGGGGCCTGTTGGTCAAATACGCCCGGGAAGGCAGTTGCCTGCAGGAAGCGGCCCAGCGGGTGAGCGTCAAAGAAATCGAGTCCCACCTGTATCTGACCGGGATCCCCGAACCGGACTTGATTATCCGGACCAGCGGAGAGGTCAGGCTGAGTGGATTCCTGCTGTGGCAGAGCGTGCACAGCGAGTTCTACTTTTGCGACGCTTACTGGCCCGCCTTCCGAAACATCGACCTCCTTAGGGCCATCAGAAGCTTTCAGCAGCGAAAGAGGCGCTACGGCCGATAGGCGTGACGGTAACCGCGCTGGACAGCTTGCTGCGGCGACTTGCTGCGGCGACAGGAAGGATTACTTATGAGAACATCCAACACTAATGCTCAATTGACCCACCCGGAATCGCTGGACTCTGATGCAACCCGGGCCCGGTTGGACCCCTCCGGACTGCGCCACCGGTTGGGGGCTTTGCCAGGTCATTGCCGGGAAGCCTGGCAGCAGGCCCAGGGCTTGGCCCCACATAACCAGGGGAGCAGAATCGACAAAGTGGTAATTGGAGGCATGGGCGGTTCGGCTATCGCCGGTGACCTGGTAGCAGATCTGGCTGCGTTGCAACAGACCGTGCCGGTAATTGTGGTGCGAGACCTTTCCCTGCCCTTCAGTCTGGACCAGAACAGCCTGTTTATTGGCTGCAGCCATTCTGGTTCTACCGAGGAGACCATGTCCCTGTTCCAGCAGGCTCGCCGACAGGACGCCTGGCTACTGGCCCTGGCCGGAGGAGGTAAGTTGTTGGCCGAGGCAACCGCGGCCGGCATCCCATCGCTTACCATCAATACCCCCGGCGAGCCGCGCAGCGCGGTGGGCTATAACCTGATGCTTCTGTTGGGGGCATTGAACCAATACGGCGTCGTAAACGCCGGCGGCGCCGAGGTGGAGGCTGCGATCACGACCCTACAGGCCCAGGTATCTCAATTGAGCGAAGGAGTACCGGTCCAGAACAACCTGGCCAAGCAAATCGCCCTGGAGCTGCCGGACAAACTCGTCGTGGTGTACGGTGGTGGATTCTTTACCGGAATGGCCCGCCGCTGGAAGACCCAGCTCAACGAGAATGCCAAAGCTTGGGCGTTCTTTGAGACCCTGCCAGAGTTGCTGCATAATTCAGTGGAGGCCTTCAACACGCCATCAGAAGGGATGCAGGACAAGATTGTCCTGGTCTTGAGACCAAACATCGAAAATATAGACCTTCAGAGCCGATATCGCGTCGTCGCCGAGCTGCTGAAGCAGAAAAGTATCCCCAACCGCATCGTCGCCGCCGGCCGGGGGACTCCCCTGGCCCAGATGCTGAGCATGTTGACCCTGGGGGACTACGTCAGCTACTATCTGGCGATGCTTCATGGAGTCGACCCATCCCCGATTCCGGCCATCAGTCAGGGTAAGCAGCTATTGGCTGGCCGCTGAGCCAGGGCTCAGTTATCGCCCGCCATTTTGCCTTGGCTTAGCTTAGCGGTGCGCCGCAAAGGTTGGTATACTAGGTCTGGCTAAGTAGGCTCAACCCGTGAGGTACTTGATATGAAGTGGGCTTCTGCGCTTTCTGAGCAAACTCCTCTGGCTAATGCAATCAACGAGTGCACCGGCAGTCTATGTCAACAACTCGATGGGGCACCGGTTAATCTGGCCCTGGTTTTCACTTCCCTCCATTACCAGGGCCAGTTTGAGGAGGTCCCCGGACTGATTCGTGAGCAACTGGATTTCCCGCTGGTGTTGGGTTGTTCCGGTGGAGGCATCATCGGCAATGGTGTTGAAGTGGAACAACAGCCAGCGTTATCGATCACCGTGGCCAGCCTGCCGAACGTTACCCTGAAGCCGTTCCACCTGGAGGGCGACAACCTCCCCGACCTGGACGCCGGGCCCCAGGCCTGGGAAGATCTGGTCCAGGTCGGAAAAAGTGATGATCCCCAGTTTATCCTGCTGGCCGACCCTTACTCCTTTCCGGTGCAGAATTTGATATTGGGTCTGGACTTCGCCTTTGACAAATCGGCCAAAATTGGCGGTCTAGCCAGCGGTGCACGACAACCGGGGCAGAATGCCTTGTTCCTCGAGGACCAGGTATTTCGCACCGGCGCAGTAGGCATTGCCATGTCCGGCAACATCGTGGTTGATACTGTGGTGGCCCAGGGTTGTCGGCCCATCGGAAAGTCCATGCGCATAACTCGGAGCCAGCGAAACTTGCTGGGAGGGCTGGATGGGCGGCCACCAATGGACGTGTTGCGCGAACTGTTCGAGAGTTTGAGCGAACGAGACCGGGGCCTGATGCGCACGTCGTTGTTCCTGGGCGTGGTGATGGACGAGTTCCTTGATGAACCCAAGCAAGGTGATTTTCTGATCCGCAATGTGATGGGCATGGACGACAAGGCTGGAGTATTGGCCATTGGCGAGGTGCTCAAGGAAGGACAATTGGTCCAGTTCCATCTCCGCGACGCCGAGACATCGGCCGAAGACCTGGTGGCAGTCCTGGACCGCTACGCCGGGGTGAACCGGGAGAATCAGGCTCAGGGTGCGCTGCTCTTTTCCTGCCTGGGTCGGGGACAGTACCTCTACGGTAAACCCAACCACGATGCCGGGATCTTCCAAAACAAGCTGGGAAGCGTACCCCTGGGGGGCTTCTTCTGCAACGGCGAAATAGGCCCGGTGAGCGGCACGACCTTCCTGCACGGTTACACCAGCTCCTTTGGCATATTCCGCCCCAAGTATTAGTCGGCAGTTTCCCTTTTGACGTATGACTTATATCGTAGGGGCAGGATCGAGACCTGCCCCTGATTTCGTGGTGGGGACCGGTTCCCGGGCCAAATATGGTGAACCAACCTCGAGTCTTAAAAGTGGGGATTACGGCATCCCGGTCTGGCCAGTTTCAGATGCAGGGACAACAGGCGCTGGCGGGCCTGCAAGCCTGGGCCAGGGACGTGAACCGGGCGGGCGGCCTGCGAGTTAGTGGGCCAGACTCGCTCCGGTCAGTGTCGGTTGTTCACTATGACGACGCCAGCCGGCCAGGCCAGGTCAAGTTGCTTACCCGGCGTCTAATTATGGAGGACCAGGTAGACCTGGTGATGGGACCCTACTCCAGCGGGTTGGCCCAGGCCGCCGCCGCCGTCGCCGAACAATACGGAAAAGTCCTGTGGAATCAAGGTGGGGCCTCGGACCGCATCTATCAACAAGGTTACCGCTGGGTGGTCGGCATTTTGACTCCGGCCAGTGAATATTTGTCCGGACTGCCCCAATTGGTTCTCGAATCCCGCCCTGAAGCGAGGTCGCTGGCCATTGTCCGAGCTGCCACCGGCTCCTTCCCCAAAATGGTCAGCGACGTGGTGGTGGGGCGGGCCGCTGATTTGGGGTTCAGGACGGTCCTGATCGAAGAGCACGACCCCGCCATCGGTGACTTCTCATCCACCATCGACCGGCTCCAGGATGCCCGTCCGGATCTGCTGCTGGCGGTGGGGCGCATTGAGAATGATCTGCTGCTGGCGCGTCAATTGGTCCAGAGACGACCTTACTTTGGGGTGGCGGCGTTGGTCGCGGCCCCAATTCAGCAATTCCACGACGCTCTGGGACCTGACGTAGAGGGTTTCGTCGGCCCCAGCCAGTGGGAACCTACCGGTGAATACGGCGGCGACTACGGGCCGACCGCGGCGCAGGTGCTGGAATCGCTGCGGCAGCAAAGCCAGCTCCCCCTCGACTACCCGATGGTCCAGGCTTATGCCGCCGGTCTGGTGGCCCAGCGGTGCGTCGAAGTGGCGGGGAGTCTGGACCAGTCAGCGCTGCGGGCCGCCGCTGGCGTCCTGGATTTCGCGACGTTTTACGGTCGGTTCAAGATTGATCAAACGACCGGGAGGCAAATTGGAGGATCAGTGGTCCTGGTCCAGTGGCAGCAAGGCCGCAAGGTGATTGTATGGCCTCCGGAGCAGCGTCAGGGAAGTTTAGTCCTTCCCTGACGGTAGTGCCGGTCCCAGGGCAGGTCAAATATGCCGCTGGCGGGCCATTGTTTAGATGGTTACTTGTCCAGGGTTACTTGTCCGGGGTTACTTGTCCAGAGTTACTTTTCCAGCTTGATAGGATTGCTCAATACGCCAATGCCGTCGATTTCGATTTCACAGACATCACCGTCTTTCATCTCGCCCGGTTCGCCGGGGGTGCCGGTGTAGATCATGTCCCCGGGTTCCAGGGTGACGAACCTGGAGCAGTAGGCGATCAGCGTGGGGACGTCGAAGATGAGATAGGACGTGCTTTCGTTCTGTACCTCTTTCCCATTGATCCGGGTCTTGACCCGAACCTCGTTGGGGTTGATGTCATCCACGATGTAGGGTCCCGCAGGAGAGAAGGTGTCCGCCGACTTGGCGCGCCACCAGTTGCGGTCTTCCCGCTGCCAGTCTCGGGCGCTAACGTCGTTGCCGCAGGTGTAGCCCAGCACGTGCTGCATAGCGTCTTCTTTGGTCACGTTACGACAGCTATCCTTGATAATGACCACCAACTCGCACTCGGCGTCCAAGCGTGCGGTGTCCTTGGGGCGAATGATGGTGTCGCCAGGGCCAATGACCGAGGTGGGCGTCTTGTAGAACACCATTGGTTCAGTGGGGCCGGGACGGTCGTGCAGGTGACTGGAATAGTTCAGACCGATGGCCAGAATTTTGGGCGGGACACAGGGGGCCAGGAGTTTGACTTGCGATAGCTTGTGGGTGTGGTTGGTGACGGTATATTTCTCGAAAGGGCTGGCGCTCATTTCCTTGACGCTGTCGCCTTCCACCACGCCGTAACTGACCTGGCCGTGGGCCAGGTAACGGGCAATCTTCATGGTTCACTCCTCCAATTCGTGGGGCACCTGGGTGTATCAAGACTGATAAAGGCCAAGGCACCTGATGCCGCCGTCTGGCCAGCCGCCGGGTTTTGCTCTAACCGGGGTATTTTGAATCCCCGGGTATTTTAACCCCTTTGGCTGGCTTTGACTACTCGATCATCCTTGTTTCTGGTTAGTTCTCAATAACCAGCTTGCCAAAGAAGTTGCGGTCCTCCATGACCTGGTGCGCCTCGGCCACTCCCTCCAGGGGGAATACCTGGCTGACAATCCCGTGCAGCTCTCCCTGATTGACCATCTTCATCACGTCGCCAAAGGTGCGTCGGCTCCGTCCACCACTGCCCATCAGGTGCAACGGTCGACCCTGCAGGATGGACAGGTTCATATCGACCCGCGCTCCCGAGGTGACGCCGGTTATCACCAGCCGACCGCCAGGCTTCAGGCTGAGCAGGCTCTCCTCCCAGACATCGGCGCCGACCACGTCGAATACCAGGTCAACGCCCTTGCCGTCGGTCAATTCCTTGACACTCTGGCTGATGCTGTTGGTAGTCCGGTAATTGATAACCTCATCCGCGCCCAGTTCTTTGGCCTTTTCGATCTTCCAGTCCACACCGGCGGTGGTAATTACCCGCGCGCCCATCATCCTGGCGATCTGAATCCCCATGCTGGCGACGCCGCTGCTGGCGGCGTGAATCAGCACGTCGTCCCAGGGACGGATCTGGCCTTGAGTCACCAGACAGTGCCAGGCGGTATGGGCCGCCAGGGGCAGGGCGGCTGCTTCGGCGAAGCCCATGGAGTCGGGAATTTTATAGGCGTTCACCGCCGGAGCAGTAATGTATTCGGCGTGGCCGCCTTCCAGGTCGACGCCCAGGCGCTTTTGCTCGGTGCAATACTGGTCCAGTCCCTGGACACAATACTCGCAGGTGCCGCGGCATTTGACCCGATTGTCCAACACCACCCGGTCGCCAACTTTGAGCCTGGTGTCGGCGTCCGGACTGATTTGCACCACCTCTCCAGCAACATCACAGCCCATGATGCGGGGCAGCGGCCCACGGTAGCTGCGGCCCTCGCGCAGTCCAATATCCAGCCGGTTCAGGGCGCTGCCCCGGACCCGCAACATTACCTCACCGGGTTCTATTTCAGGTTCCGGCCGGTCTCCGCAGGTCAAGACACCGGTGCCGCCATGTTCAGTTATGTAAACTGCTTTCATCCTCGTCTCCTCGTTCTATGGTATGTCCGGTGGTATGTCCGGTATGTCTGCCAGAACACCCGAATATTACTCTCCCCCAGCTATGCCGTCAAAGCGTGATTCTTCATCGAGTACACCCGGAGTGCACCTGACTCTAGTCGAGAAAAGAGAAAACCCCCGCAAACATGGGAACTGCGGGGGAGCACCGCCGAGCTGCGGAGGGGACCCGATGCTGCTACGGTCGATGGGGTTGGGCATCGACCGGAATCGTGGCCACCCTTACTTTGCGCCCCCAATCGATCCTATCCTGGATCGCTGGGCGTAGGCTCGCAGGCCGGTGCTGACGTCATATTTGGGAACGAATCCCAGTTCTCGCTTGGCGCGAGAAATGTCAAAGGCGGAGTTGCCCTGGAAAAATCTCAGGGTCCGCCGGGAGATGGGAGGCTCTTTTCGCAGAGGGAAAAAGGCCGCTTCCATCAATAACCCGACGGCTGCCATCAGCCACACCGGAGCATGAAATCTGGGAACGCTAGCGTTGGTTATTCTGGCTATTTCGGACACCAGGTTTTCCAGCGTAGTCGGCGCTTCGTCACCAATGATATAGGTGCGCCCCACCGCCCTCTCTGTGGTAGCGGCCAACTCCAGCGCGTCGACAAAATCATCAATGTATACGCAGTGCCGCAGGGCCATGCCGTCGCCGACAAAAAAGAACCGGTTCTTGGCAATGCTCCTGAATAACTTGCCGGTCCTGGGGCAGCCCGGGCCATATACCCAGGCAGGCCTGACGATTACCACGGGAAACCCGGTCTCCTGGTAGAACCTCTTGACCTCCAGTTCTCCCTGATACTTGGTCCGCTCATAGAGCAACTCCGGATGGCAGGGTGACTCTTCGTCGGCCGGCGGCTCCTTGATTGCTCCATATACTCCTGAACTGCTGACCTGCACGAACCGCTGGACCCCGTGGTCCCGGCAAGCCTGGAGGAAGCCGGCCAATGAGTGCACATTGACCTGCCAGTAGGTCTCTTCCGGCAGGCTCACTTCCAGGTGGGCGCTAGCCAGATGAATAACCACCTCCGCTCCCGGGATTGCCTCTTGCTGGACCGCCGGGTCGGCGAAATTTCCCTGGATCCGCCGCAGCGCCGGATGGGAGATGTCACTGATCCGGTCCAGGTGAAGGTCCACGGCTCGCACTTCTCTTCCCAGAGAGAGCTGCTTCTCCACCACGTGGGAGCCGATAAAGCCTCCGGCACCGGTGATCAATACGGTTTGGTACATTAGTTAATCCTTCTCGAGTTAGTCCTTCCCGGGTTAGTCCTTCCCGGGTTAGTCCTTCCCGGGTTGGTCCTTCCCGGGTTGGTCCTTCTTGCCTTCGACCATTACAGCGTATCCGGTGCCGAAGAATATCAGCCGGTCCAGGCTGGAGATGGCCTTGAATATGGGGAATACCCTGGAGTACATCTTGTAAGAGCCGGATACGGCGTCCAGCTGCTTCTTGGAGGAAGGAGCTATGGTACCCTCGGGTACGGTTACGTTCTTGTTCTTCCGGGACAGGACCTGCACGTAGGCGAAATTGATTACCAGTTCCATCATTTCGGTGAAGAACTTGGAGTAACTGCCGGTGGCGGAGGGCGTGAATCCATTCTCGGACATGATGCGCTTCAAGTCCTTCATGGTATATCCGATCCGCTGGTGGCCATATTTCTCTTTGCTCATTCCCACCATGTATTTGATAACGGTGACCGGCTTCAACGGGTCCCCATTGGGAACCGTTACAATGGCCCGTCCATTGGGCCTGACAATGCGGGACAACTCCCGGGTAAAGGGCTCAGGATGGGGCAAATGCTCGTGGACGTCAATCACCACCACGCAGTCAAAGGACTGGTCTGGAAAGGGCAGCGAATCCGGTTTGACGATATGGACCTCTTCTTCCAACAGTTCCCTCATTTCTTCAATGGGTTCTGGGCCATGTTCACCAATGTCGGCCCAGGTCCAATTGCCGCTTCGCTCGCGGAAATAGTAATTGAGGGCCCCGTTATTATCTCCACAGGTTATCAGCAGGCATTGCTGGCCCGGGACTTCTCCCACATGCTTCAACAGTAGTTGCAGCTTGAGGTTTTTCTTCAGCCCCTGACTGAAAACTTCCAGCTGCCAGGGCCTGTCGGCTTTCTTGCTTGCGGTTGCCATCAACTCGTCTCCTGTGTTACTGGTTCTACCGGACTTTCCGTAATTAATGCCGGGGTCCCGGCACTGCGGGCCCCTGCTTTCGCCTCGGCCAGTTCCTGCCGGGTCCGGGCCATATCCCATCCCAGGGCCGCGGCCATGGCCCGGGCGCAGTGCTCCAGCTGAACATCCGGGGGAGGTCCGGTCATCCCCAGGACGGCCCGCCGGAAGACTACGTCGGAGAGCTTTTGCGCCATCTCCCGATGGACGGCGTGTGCCACCTCAGCCTGGAGCACTCTCAGATTCTCCGTGGCATCAGCCGCCGAGGCGTCGCCGTCCCGGTCATCCAGGTATTCCAGGACTTCCGGGTAAGCGCTCCCGTAGAGGTAGACCAGGCGTTCAATGGCTTCGGCGCTCAGGCCCTTGAGGCCCCGCTTCATCTGGTAATCCAGGTAGGTCTTGAACTGGTCTATATTGCCGCCATAAACCGGTGTGACCGAGGTCTGAGATCCCGACACCGTTCGGCCCAGCTTCCGCAACAGCAGGTCAACCACTTTCTCCGCCACGTGGCGGGACTCGGTAAACTTCACCCCGCTGGCCGAAACCAGACCCTGAGGGCCGCCCTCCCGGCTATGGTCCCGGACGCGGTAGCTCTTGGTCAGCCGAACGTTATCCTCTTTAAAACCGTCGGCCGACAGCATTCCGCCGTAGACCGCGGTTACGTCCTGACGGCTCAGGTTCGCCGGTTCAAAAGCGGCATTGAAGTCTTCAACAAACCGGCAGACTTCCTCTTCGGTAACCTGGAAGTTATCCGGCTCACCATGGTAGGGAAGATGTTCGGTCCCGATCAAAGACACTCCGTGCCAGGGGGTAGCGAAGAATATCCGCGACGCTTTGCTAATAATAGCTTCCTGGGTAATAGCTTCCTGGGTAATAGCTTCCCGAGTAATAGCTTCCTGTATATTAGCTTGCTGGCCCTGGTATCTGCTTTCCTGGTATTTGCCCTGGTGGGAACCCCGGCTGTAAACGCCAAAGGAATATTCCGGGACCAGCTGGCGGTTGACCACCAGGTTGAAGGCTTTAGACAGAGCTGGCCTGGGGTTGGCCCAACGGGTATCCAGGAGGTTGCACAATTGGCTTACCCACGGACCACCGGTGTTGACCACTACCCTGGCCCGAATGGCCACTTCACCGCCCCCGAGGAGGTCCCTGGCCTTGACTCCCTTGACCCCATTTTCGTCGGAGAGAAACCCGGTTACTTCGGTATAGTTGACCAGATCCGCCCCGGCCTTCGCCGCCGACCGAAGCAGGGAGATTAGCAGCCGTTCCGAACTGTACATCTGGCCGTCGTAGAGGAGCGCGGCCCCGCTGAGTCCGCGCTGATCAATGCCCGGGCACAGCCCGAGGCATTCTTCTCTTGAGACCACCCGACTGGGGGGAAGGCGCTTCTGGGGGTCATTCAGCCGGTTTCGATCGAAACCAACCAGGTCGTGCACCTCCAGGGCCAGGGCCATCAGCTCCCGCCCCCGCATTCCATGCCCATAGGTAGGAATTAAAACCGGGAGAGGATGGACCAGGTGGGGCGCCATCGCCATGAAATTAGTCCTTTCCCGAATCGATACCCGCATTCGGCAAAGGTCTCCACTCTGGAGATAACGCAGCCCGCCGTGGATCACCCGCAAGGAGTTGTACGAAGTGGCCTGTCCGAAGTCTCCCCGCTCCACCAGGGCTACCGACAGGCCTCGCAGCGCCGCATCCCAGGCGGTAAATAGCCCATAGGCTCCCCCACCAATGATGGCCACGTCATATACCCGGTCTGCCAGCCGGGCCAGGTCCCTTTTCATGCTTACTTGATCGCCTTGGCCATGATATGCCAGCCATAGGGCCGCACCCAGGAACGGGGAATCAGATTGAATGTTCCGACAAAGCAGGTGTTGTAAATTGTGCCTTTCAGCCCATGGTGAAGGCGGGTTTTTACGGGAAACCGCTCCGGGATGATCTCCACCCGGGAAAACTTTTGCAGCATCTGCTTGAACTGCCCGATGGTGAAGGTCTGAAACGCCGGAGCGTCTTCATGCTCCAGCTTGGCGCCAAAAAGCTTGGACATCAGGTAGAGCCAGGAGTAGCGATTATAGACCATCATTATCGCCTCACCGCCGGGCTTCAGGACCCGGTGGATTTCCCGGATCATTTCCTCACTGCCCCGGGTGTACTGGAGTACTCCGTGGGCATACACCACATCAAAGCAGGCATCCTCAAACTGCAAAGCTTCGCCGTCCATGACCCGAAGGTCACCCCTCAGGCCCCGCAATTCAAAATTCTTGCCGGCTTGCTCGATGGACACTTCCGCCAGGTCAACCCCGGTTACCAACGCCCCATGCTGGGCAAATCGGACCAGATCAATACCGATCCCACATCCCACTTCCAACAGACTCTTACCCGAGTAAGCGGTGAAATCGACCACGCGGGGCAGGTACTCCAGTTTTTCGAAGCGATAGGCCTCCAGGTCTTCGAAGAAACCTATGGTGCCAACCGGGTGTCGGGCTATCTCCTGGTCATGGATGTTTTTATTCCAGTAGGCCCGAACCTCCTCGGTCCGGTTGCCGGGATTGGATATTGAGGTCAAGGAATTTGCCTCCCCTAATATTTCTCCCCCACGGAGTTCCAGGTTCTTCCTGGCTAGCTATGATTTCAGGTACTGGTCCCGCCAGATTTCAAAGACCATCAGGGCCCACAATTGGTGGCTGTGGTTAGCGGAACCCTGAATATGCTCGGTCTTTAGCCCTTCTACCCAGGCGGAGTTAAAAATGCCCTCCCGGTCGAGCCGGTCTGGGGCGAGGACCTCTTGCATCATCGGTTGCAGCTCCTCCTTGAGCCAGTTCTTGATGGGGATACTGAATCCCCCCTTTTTGCGGGTAAGGACTTCCCGGGGTAACTTGCTGGCCATGGCCTGCTTTAATAGATACTTGGTCTTCATCCCCTTGAGCTTGAAGTCGCTGGGCAGCCCAGAGGCAAACTCGACCACTCGGTGGTCCAGAAACGGCACCCGGGCCTCCAGAGAGTGGGCCATGCTCATCCGGTCTACCTTGGTCAGGATGTCGTCGACCAGATAGGTCTTGATATCGGCATACTGCGCCTGCCAGAGGGAGTCTGCCGCTCCAGCGCTTCCCAGGTGACCCTTGAAACTAGAGTATGCATCTGAATCCCCCAGGGACGAAAGGAAGTCCCGGCTATAGAGCAGACCTCGATGTTCATCAGATAAGAAAGTATTCCAGCGGTACTGTCGGAGCTCCCGAGGAAGGACTGATCCCTCTACGAATCGCTTTAGCTTGTTGACCGCCCCCTTTTTCTGGGAGGTTGGCGGCAGCTGGGCCACCAAATGGGGGATCAGGCGGTTTCTCAATACCGAGGGCAGCCTGCGGTAATACTGCTCAATTCGGTCCGCAACGTACCAGTCGTAACCGGCGAAGAGCTCATCGCCGCCGTCGCCGGATAAAACTACAGTAACCTTTTCTCTGGCCAGCTTGGAAACCAGATAGGTGGGAAAAATGGATACGTCGGCCAGTGGCTCGTCCAGAAAACCCACCAGGCCTTCCACCAGGCCGACGATGTCCGGCTGGATCACCAGATCGTGGTGATCGGCGCCAAAATGCCGGGCTACTTGCCTGGCGTACCCCAATTCATTGTACGAAGGGTCATCGAATCCGATGGAGAAGGTCTGGACGGGACGGTCCATCAGCTCGCTCATCATACAGACAATCGCGCTGGAATCAACTCCGCCGCTGAGGAACGCCCCCAGGGGTACGTCGCTGATCAGCTGCAGCCGGACGGCATCCTTCAGCAAGTCGTAAAGGTGTTGACCCAGCTCCGCTTCAGTGCCGTCGTTGACTTCATACTGGATATCCCAGTAGGACTCGACCGTAATCTGGCCATCCTCAAGAATCAGCACATGTCCCGGCGGAAGTTTATTGACGTTTTTGAAGATCGTCCGGGGGCCCGGAATATATTCACAGGTCAGATAAGTATCCAGCGCCAGGTGGTCCAGGTCTCTCGGGACATCTGCGCACTGCAGCAGCGCCTTCAGCTCGGAACCAAAGGCCAGGCACCGATGGTCCGAGAAGTAATACAGGGGCTTGATTCCCACCCGGTCCCGGGCCAGCATCAGTCTTCGCCGCCGCCGGTCCCAGATGGCGAAGGAAAACATCCCGTTTAGCTTTTTGACGCAGTCCGGTCCATACTCCTCATAGGCGTGGACAATCGTCTCGGTATCGGTGTTGGTAGCGAACTCGTGACCCTTTGCCTCCAACTCTCCACGAAGTTGGGGGAAGTTGTAGATTTCGCCATTGAATACGATCCACACCTGCCCATCCTCATTGGAGATGGGCTGATGGCCGCTGACCAGATCAATTACGCTGAGACGCCTCATACCCAGACCCACCGCCCCATCGATGAAAAAACCCTCATCGTCGGGGCCCCGGTGGACCATGGTGTCGCACATCTTTTTCAAGACGTCCGGGGCGACCGCTCGGTTCTGGTCATGATAGACCAGACCACTGATACCGCACATGTATGCTTACCCCGCCACCGCTGCCCGCAGGACCTGGTCGGTTTTGCTAATATACTTTTCCATGCTGTAATTGGCCTCGAAGAACTTCCGCGCTTGATTGCCCACTTCGGTGGCCAGCCGAGAATTTTCCA
Organism: Dehalococcoidia bacterium; assembly: GCA_035714945.1. Taxonomy (GTDB): domain Bacteria; phylum Chloroflexota; class Dehalococcoidia; order Lucifugimonadales; family UBA3495; genus Casp-Chloro-G3. The sequence continues at coordinate 18,833 of DASTLM010000356.1, forward strand.
ATACCGAGAGAATACCTTCGGCCAGACCCGCCGCGCTGGGCGTTACCAGCACCGCTACATCCCGATTCAATACCTGGGTATGCGTGTACAGATCGGTTGCTACTATGGGCTTGCCCGACTGTAAATAGGAATAGATTTTCAATGGAGTATTGGTTCCCTCCACTCTGGGTGAAACCAGGACATGCGCTAGCTTGATAAAAATTGGTATTTCCTCTGGGGGCCTGGTACCGGTGAAATGGAAGTGGTCCCCCAGTCCCTTACTGTCTACCAGTCTTTGATAAAATTCAACCTGGGCCGGCTTCCCGCCAACCATGACAAACATCACGTTTTCACACTGTCGGACAATCTCCCCAGCGCTTTCCACCAGAAGATCAATCCCCTGGTAAGCTTCAAAGGTACCGGCGTAGAGGACGATCCTTCTTCCTTCCAGCCCGGGATGGGCCGCCGCCAAGGCCTCTACGTCGACCTTCAAGATCAGCGCCGGGTCGGCACTGGTATCCATGTTCTCAATCATGACCTGGGGGACCTGCCCATTGATCTGGGTCACATGTTCCTCCAGGGCCGGACATATTGTAATCACCGCATTGCTGGAGTTAATCACCCGGTGTTCCATCCAGTCGAAAAAGCGTACCAGAGGGGCGAATTTCGAATAGCGAAAATTGCTCAGTTGTTGGGTCAGAGAGGAATGCATGTCATAGAGATGGGGAATTCGGAAGATCCGGGACAGCACTATTCCAAAGAAAGCAGCCTCTTCATGAGTGTGCAGAAGGTCGTAGCTGTTCTTGCGGAGCAACTGAATTGCCTTGAACAGAAGGAGCAGGTCCAACAGAATTTTTGGCAGCGAAGGCCCGATTTTCACGGCTTTGATGAACCTGATGTTGGGCGTTCGATGGATGACCACGCCGGGGATGGTGACGTCCTTCCCTATATGATAGGTTAGCAGGTCCACTTCATGACCCAGGGCCGACAATGCCTTCAAGCGGCCCAGAACGCTAAATGGCGTGCCTCTGGGTTCAAAGAATGGCTGGGGCGCCAGCATGAGAATCTTCATTGCAGACTTTATAACCTCTTGACTAAACAGTTTAGCCAGTTAAGGCGCGAGCAGCAACGACGACCGGGTGCTCACCGCCGGGGAGATCCTTGGCCGGCCCTCATCCCAGACCGCTCAGTTGCGGAGGCAGGACGTGGCGCTGCTGCTTGACGTCAGGAGAAGGGCCGCTGAGACCTTAGACTATACCGGGGAAGTGATCAGGCTGGTGAATATTGAGTCGTGAAACCGGGTAGAAACGGTGGACAGTTATGAAACCCATTCAATCACCAGGTCTGTACCAGGGGGTCCGTCACGCCGGGAGAACCAGCGGACCTAACGGAGATAGCTTGAGCCACCTTGCCAGGCCTCCTTCCAGGCGCAAATTACGTAGAGCGCTGGCTGAACGCGACGGATCAAGCTCTCACGAAGCCAGTAGACCTGCCCGGGGCTTCGCCTTCGCTGTCTGGGGAACCTGCGCTGACATCAACCTCCAGCAGGTCATGAAGCCGTGCCCGACCAATGGCCGCCAACCTGACTCGGGGGCACCAGTCAAGTATACCGAATGTACCGGATATTTGTAAGAGTAAAAATTGACTGGCCCTTCGATCTGCTCTAAACTCGCTGCAGGTTGTAGCTGTCCAGAAATAGCCGGCGGTATTCCAGTGGCTGCCAGCACCTGGCTGCACCGGTAGGAGAGGGAAGACCATGCGCTTCGGAATGTTTTACGAACTTCAGATGCCCAGACCCTGGTCGGAGAACGCCGAGTACAACACCCTCTGGGACGCGGTGAAGCAGGTGACTTATGCCGAGGAGATGGGATTCGAGCAGGTGTGGCTGGTAGAGCACCATTTCCTGTCCGAATTCGCCCACTCCAGCGCGCCGGAGGTTAC